>JALZII010000130.1 GCA_030860365.1 Actinomycetota bacterium | reverse complement strand
GCCGACGGCCTGCGTCCGCGGCCTCACCGGCCCCGAGTTCGACTTCCCGCGCGACCCGGTGGCGGCCCGGCGGGCGCTGGGGCTGCCCGACCACGGGAAGCTCGTGGTGGTCTCGGGGGGCGGATGGGGGGTGGGTCGCCTCGAGGACGCCGCCCGCGCGGCCCTGGGTGCCGGCGCGCCGACGGTGGTCTGCCTGTGTGGGCGAAACGAGGCGCTTCGCAATCGCTTGGAACGCGACTTCGGGGGCGAGCCGCGCGTGCGGTTGATGGGGTTCACCGACCGCATGGCGGACCTGCTGGGCGCCGCGGACGTGCTCGTGCACTCGACTGCGGGGCTGACGGTGCTGGAGGCCCTTGTTCAGGGCACGGCCACGATCTCCTACGGCTGGGGTGTCGCGCACGTGCGGGCCAACAACCGCGCCTACGAGCGCTTCGGGCTGGCCCAGGTGGCCTCTACGCCGGCCGAGCTGACCGCCGCGCTGGAGCGGGCGCTCGCCAACCCCGCGCGCCCCGACACCTCCTACGGCGCCCGGCCCTCTGCCGCGGAGCTCGTGGCGGAGCTGGCCACGTGAGAGCGCGCCGCGTGGTCGCGGGGGCAGCGGTCGCGGCTGCCTGGAGCCTCCCGGCACTGGCCCCCCTGTCCCCCGCGGTCGCCGCGGGGGTGCGGATCCGCCGCACCGCAGCGTCCGAAGCCGGCGTGGCCCTCACCTTCGACGACGGTCCCCACCTGCAGGGCACGCCGCAGGTGCTCGAGCTCCTGCGCGACGCCGGCGTCACCGCCAGCTTCTTCGTGGTGGGAGAGCAGGTGGCGCGAGCGCCTGCGCTGGTGGGCGAGGTCGCCGCGGCGGGGCACGAGGTGGCTCTCCACGGCCAGCGTCACCGCAACCAGCTCCGCCTCGCGCCGGGCGAGGTGGCGCGCGACCTCGACCGCAGTGCGGCCTGCCTCGCGGAGGTGACGGGCGCCCCTCCGCGCGTGTACCGGCCCCCTTACGGCATCTTCTCCCCCGTCGGGCTGGCCCTGGTTCGCCGCCGCGGCCTGGCCCCGCTGCTGTGGTCGAAGTGGGGCCGCGACTGGGCTGCTCGCGCCACCCCGGCGGGCATCGCCGCAAAGGTCACCGAGGGCCTCGGCCCCGGAGACGTCCTGCTGCTGCACGACGCCGACCACTACAGCGCCTCGGGCTCGTGGCAGAGGACCGTCGCCGCCCTCCCGCGCGTGCTCGAGGAGATCGGTCGCCTCGGCCTTCGCCCGCTGACGGCCTCTGAGGCGGTGTGGGGCGCTCAGGACCTCTCCCGGCTGGAGCCCGTGGCGGTTCAGCCGAGCGCCGGGTCGACCGCCTCCGATGGCGGGCCCGCGGGGTCCAGCCGTGAGGCCAGCCAGTCGATGTAGCGGCCAACGCCCTCGACGATGGGCGTCGTTGCCGACCAGCCGAGCTGCTCCGCCGCCCTCGCACCGCACACCTCGGCCCCGGAGAAGTCCGCCCCCCGCGCGGGCAGGTGCTGGATGTCGACGTCGCCGACGAGGTCGCGGACCACCGAAGCGAGCTCGAGCACGGTGACCGATTCCCCGGTCACCAGGTTGTAGACCTTGTTGGCCGCCACGGGTCGCAGCGCCTCGACCACGCCGCGCGCCAGGTCCTCCACGTACACGAAGCGCCTCGACTGGCTGCCGTCGCCGGAGACCGTGAGCGGCTCGCCGTCGAGCGCCTTGCGCACGAACGAGGGCACCACGGCGGCGGGACGGGCCCGCGGGCCGTATGGGATCCCGAAGCGCAGGATCGTGTACTCGAGCCCGTAGAGCTTCGCGTAGGACGTGCAGTACATCTCTCCGGCGAGCTTGGTCGCCGTGTAGACGTGAGCGGGAAGCGCCAGGCGGTCGTCCTCCGCCACCGTGCCGTCCCGTCCGTCGTAGACCCAGATGGTGCTGGCATACACGAAGCGCCCGACGCCCGCGGCCCGGGCCGCATCGAGTGCGTTGAGCGTGCCGCCCGCGTTGATCGCCTGGGCGTAGGCCGGATCGACCGCCACCTCGCTGACGTCGGCCACCGCGGCCAAATGCATCACCGCTGCGCAGCCCTCCATGGCGCGCTCGAGGGCGAACGTGTCCGATACGTCGCCGATCACCGTGTCGATCTCGCCCGGCGCGTGGTGGGGCGACTCGATCATGTCGAGGATCCGCGGCTCGTGGCCCCGGTCGCGCAGCTTGTCCACCACATGGGACCCGATGAACCCGGACCCGCCCGTCACCAGCACCTTCAAATCGGCTCCTCCTCGCTGGGCGACGGGCGATAGTAGAGAGGCACGCACCAGTGGTGCTCTGCCACCCAGTCGGAATTGGGCAGATCGACCGCGTGCCCCATCACGCGGTGGCAGGGAGCATCGTAGACCTTTCCGGTCGAGCACTCGACTGGATCGAAGACGATGTACTTGTAGAGCCCGGACACCATGCCCTCGGGAAGCTCGAGGCGACCGGGGTGCTCAGGGTCCAGCCAGCGCCGTGCGGCCGCGTTCTTCCACGCCACGATCTCCTCGAGCCTCTCGGCCTGCACGACCCCGATTGCGGCAGCGAACTCGCTCATCCGGAAGTTGAGACCTTCGACTCGGTGAAAAGGTTTCCCGTAGTCGCGAAACTCGCGGGCGAACTCGAGCAGGTCCTCGTGGCGGGAGACCATCATCCCGCCTTCGCCCGTCGAGATGGTCTTCGTGGCGTAGAACGAGTAGATCCCGGCGTCGCCCCAGCTCCCCGGCCTGCGCCCACCCCACCGGCTTCCGTGAGCGTGAGCGCAGTCTTCGACGAGGAAGATGCCCTCCTGGCGGCAGAGCTCGGCGATGGCCTCCACCTCGAAGGCGATGTGTCCCCCGATGTGCACGAGCACGGCGGCCTTGGGCCGGTGCTCGTGCACCTTGGCCTCGAAGTCCCGAAAGGACATGCAGAGGTCGTCGCGGTTGCAGTCCACGAACTCGACCCGCCCACCGGCCTTGCCGATCGCCAGCGGCGTGGCCATGAAGGTGTTGGAAGGGCAGAGCACCGTCTCGCCGCGGACACCGGCGAACTCGAGAGCCGCCAGCGCACCTCCGGTCCAACTCGAGAAGGCCGCGCTGGGCAGGCCGCTCCAGGCCGACCAGGCGCGCTCGAACTCCTCGGTGAGCTCACCCTGCGACCACTTGCCCGAGTCGAGCACGCCGTCCCAGAGGGAGTGCAGACGAGAGCGATCGCGCTCGTCGAAGCCGATCGCGAAGCGCGAGAGGCCCTGGACGGCACCGTCCTGGCGCAGGGGGCGCGACCCCGCCCGCTCGGGGGTGTGGGGGGTCACGTCAGGCGGCTTCGCGCTCGCGCTCGGCCTCGCGCAGCGCCTTCATCGCCTCGCGGCGCTGGTCGCGAGAGGTGCGGTCGAGGATCAGCACGCCGTCGAGGTGGTCCAGCTCGTGCTGGATCACCCGCGCCTCCAGCCCCGATGCCTCGACCAGGC
>JALZII010000111.1 GCA_030860365.1 Actinomycetota bacterium | reverse complement strand
GAGGAGAAGGAGCGCTTCGGCGTCTCGCGCCAGTTCGGCAAGCGCGTGAAGGAGATCCTCGGCGACTCGCCGGACATCGTGTTCGAGCACGTGGGCCAGGCCACGTTCCCCACCTCGGTGTTCGTCGTCAAGCCCTTCGGCAAGGTGGTCATCTGCGCCGGGACCACGGGCTTCAACCTCGACTTCGACGTGCGCTACCTGTGGATGCGCCAAAAAGAGATCCTCGGCTCGCACTTCGCCAACGCGTACGAGTGCACAAAGGCCAACGAGCTGATCGACTCGGGCCTGATTCGACCCGTCCTGTGGCGGACGATGGGCTTCGACGGCGTGGCCGAGGCGCACCAGCTCATGCGTGAGAACCAGCACTTGGGCAAGATCTCGATCCTCGTCGGCGCAGGCAAGGAGGGCGAGGGCAAGACCGAGGACGGCCCGGGGGCCGTCTACGCCGAGGTGGGCGCCTGAAGATGGCCGAAGAGCCCGTGCTGGTCGAGATCCGCTGGGTGGCGAACCCCTTCAGAGGGGAGGCCTTCGAGGATGCCTGGATGCCCGCCGCCGAGGCGGCGCTGGATTACGGCGCCACCTACTGGAGCTTCTATCGGGCCAAGGACGGCCTGCTGGACTTCACCCAGCACGCCCTTGTCCCCGACAAGGAGTCGTGGGAGCGCTACTGGTACTCGGAGGAGATCGCCACCGCCCGGACCGAGGCTTCGGGCCTGTACCAGGTGCCGGTGCTGCCGACCTTCCACCAGATCGTGGGCAGCGGCTCATCACTCGACGCCTCGACCACGACCGGCCCACGACTCGCCTGACGCCGAGCGCGAGCCGGGGCCTCCCGGCCCGGGGCGAACTTCACATCCTGCTGGCTTTGGTACCCCATGGGGGCCCAAAGCGACCAACGTCTCCATGCGGTCTGGAGACTGGCCGCGAAGCAGCATTGGGTGATTACTCGCCCGCAGTTGCTCGAGCTCGGACTGACCGCCCGGGCGATCAAGCACTGGCTGGCGACCGGGCGGCTGCACCCGCTGCACCGCGGCGTCTACGCGGTAGGACGCCCACAGCTCGGCCGCTTGGGCACGTTACGGGCTGCTGTTCTTGCCTGTGGAGAGGAGGCCGCGCTGAGCCACCACAGCGCCGCGGCCCTGTGGGGCATCCGACCCGACCGCCCGGCCCGGGCGATCGAGGTGTCGGTGCCGACGAGACGCCGCCGGCCCGCGGTCACCGTCCACCGCCGCCGCCTGGGCCCCGACGACCTCACCCGCCGCTACGGCATCCCGGTCACCACCCCCGCCCTCACGCTCTGCGACCTCGCCCCACAGCTCGACCAGGGAGAGCGCGAGCGAGCGATCAACGAAGCCGACCGGCTCGGCCTGATCGACCCTGAGCGCCTGCGCAGGAAGATCGACCGGTTCGAGGGACGCACCGGGGTCCGAACCCTGCGACAGACGCTCGACCGCCACACCTTCCGCCTTACCCGGTCAGAGCTCGAACGCCGCTTCCTCCAAATTGCCCGTTTTGGAGGACTTCCGATACCTCAGACGCAGGCCGTCTTGAACGGCTTCGAGGTCGACTTCTTCTGGCCCAAGCTCAACCTGGTGGTGGAGACCGACGGCCTGGGCTACCACCGCACCCCCGCCCAGCAAGCCAAGGACCGCGTCCGTGATCAGGCCCACACCGCAGCAGGCCACACCCCGCTGCGCTTTACCCACGCGCAGGTCCGCTTCGAGCCCGAATACGTCCAGACCACGCTGAGCAAGGTGGTGCGACGATTAAGGGAGCGCGGCTGAGGGCGAACGCCGCGCGACCGTCGCGTCAGTCGGAGCCCTCCTCGATCAGGACCGTGTCCTCGTGGGAGTAGGGCGGGGCGCAGCAGCAGAGCAGCACGAGTGGGTCGCAGTCACTGAGGTTGTGAAGCCTGTGCTCGGCGCCCGGCGGGATGGTCACGCAATCGCCGACTCGGACCTCGACCTCCTCCCCGTCCAGCTCCATCCTCCCGTGGCCGGCCGTGAAGAGGTAGAGCTCCTGGCTCGTGCGGTGAAAGTGGGCGGTCGTGGCCACGCCGGGTGGGACCGTGGCCTCGGCGAGGCTCTGGTCTTCGGTGTTGGCGTACTCGCGGACGGTCGAGCCGTCCAGCGTGGTGAAGGCCGTCAGGTCGGCGTGCTTGGCCAGCCGCACCAGCGGGCCTCCCACTAGCCCCGCTCGAGCGGCGCCATGGTGAGCCCCGTGTCTCGGAGCTGCTCCCAGTAGAGCTCGGCCGGCTCTTTCTCGCCCGACCACACGATGGCCTGGCCGCTGTTGTGGATCCGCTCAGCCAGCCCGTACCCCTCGTCGAGGGTCACGCCGGGGATGATGCGGGCCAGCGCGGCGGCCACTCCGTCGAAGGTGTTGTGGTCGTCGTTGAGCACGATCACACGCCACTCGCCGCCGGCCCCCCCGCCCGGGCCCCGAACACGTGGGGCCTCGATCACCTCGCTCACGCCGCCGCCTCGCGTTCCGCTCGTTTTCGCCAGTAGCGCTCCAGGCCCATGTAGAGCTGGTCGGTGGGGGCGGCCTGGCGCAGGCGCTCTGCGGCCACCTCGTCGGTGGCCGCGAGCCCGGCAGCGTCGACCTCGCGGATGAACTGCTCCTCGCCTGCGTGGCGCGCCAGGTCGGCGTTGTCCAGCAGCGAGGTGCGCACGCGGTGCAACTGGTCCTCGACGTCGGTCACCCGCCCGAAGTGGGTCAGGCAGAGCGCGGCGGGGTCCCAGGCGGCGACGGTGTGCAGCGAGTTCAGCCAGCCCTCCACATCGATCTCGGGGGGAGGAGTGGGAGCCAGCGTGTGCTCGTGGGGAGGAACTCGAACGCCCGCCACGTCGCCCACGAAGGCGTCGCCGGAGTGGGTGGCGAGGTAGGAGACGTGGTGGGAAGCATGTCCCGGGGTCGCAGCCACCAGCAGGCCCTCGACGCTCTCCCCTCCCCTCAAGACGTGGATCTGCTCCTCGGGCACCGGCTCGACGTCGCCCCACAGGCGTCCCATGGCGTCCCCATAGAGGCGGGTCGCGCTCTCCACCAGCTTCGTGGGGTCGGCCAGATACGGGGCGCCCAGCTCGTGCACGAAGACCTGGAGCTCGCCGAAGCGCCGGGCCAGGGTGCCCGCGGCCCCGGCGTGGTCGAGGTGGATGTGGGTGAGCATCAGCGCCCGCGGCACCACCGGCCCCAGCGCGTCGATCAGCGTCTCCACGCAGCTCGTGGGGCCGGGGTCGACGATCAAGCCCTCGTGCAGCTCGTAGGCGCAGATCACCCGGTCATTTCCGAGGTGCATCAGGTCGATGGCTCTCGTGGTCATGGCCATACACTTCCCGGCAATGGCGCCGGACGAACACCGCCTGCCCCAGCCGGATCGTCCCTGGGTGATGCGCACCTACGCAGGGCATTCCACGGCCAGGGACTCCAACGAGCTCTACCGCAGGAACCTGGCCAAGGGCCAGACCGGGCTGTCGGTGGCCTTCGACCTCCCCACCCAGACGGGCTATGACCCCGACCACGAGCTCTCACGTGGTGAGGTCGGCAAGGTGGGGGTCTCGATCGCCCACAAGGGCGACATGCACACGCTGATGGACGGCATCCCACTCGACGAGATGAACACGTCGATGACGATCAACGCCACCGCCGCCTGGCTGCTCGCCCTCTATTTGACCGCCGCCGAGGACAACGGCGTCGCGCGCGACGGCCTGCAGGGCACCACCCAGAACGACATCATCAAGGAGTTCCTCTCCCGGGGGACCTACGCCTTCCCCCCCGAGCCCTCGATGCGGCTGATCGCCGACACGATCGCCTTCACCGTCGAAGAGGTCCCGAAGTGGAACCCGATCAACATCTGCTCCTACCACCTCCAGGAGACGGGCGCCACGCCGGTGCAGGAGATCGCCTACGCCCTGTCCACCGCGACGGCCGTCCTCGACAAGGTGCGCCCGCGCGTTCGCGAGGAGGCCTTCCCGGCGGTGTTCGGGCGCATCTCCTTCTTCGTCAACGCGGGCATCCGCTTCGTCGAGGAGCACGCCAAGCTGCGGGCCATGGGGCGGCTGTGGGCGCAGCTCGGCCGCGAGCGCTACGGGGTCACCGAAGAGAAGTACCTGCGCATGCGCTACGGCGTGCAGGTCAACTCGCTCGGGCTGACCGAGTCCCAGCCCGAGAACAACATCATCCGCATCGCGCTCGAGGCGCTCGGGGTGACCATCGGGCGCGACGCCCGCGCCCGAGCGCTGCAGCTGCCGGCCTGGAACGAGGCGCTTGGCCTTCCGCGGCCCTGGGACCAGCAGTGGTCCCTCCGCATCCAGCAGATCCTCGCCTACGAGACCGACCTCCTCGACTACCCAGACATCTTCGAGGGCTCACACGTCATGGAGGGACTGGTCGGCGAGCTGACCGAGGGCGCCCGGGCAGAGATGGCCGTGGTGGCCGAGCATGGCGGGGCGGTCGAGGCCGTGCCCTACATGAAGACGCAGCTCGTGGAGTCCCACCGCGCCCGCGTGGGGGCCATCGAGCGCGGCGAGCACAAGGTGGTGGGCCAGAACGTCTACACCGAGCACGAGCCCTCGCCGCTCCAGGAGGGTGAAGACGGGGGCATCCTGCGGATGGACCCCACGGTGGAGAGCGCTTCGATCGAGGCCGTGGAGGCATGGCGCTCGCAGCGCGACGAAGCCGAGGCTCGGCGCGCGCTCGACGAGCTGCGCCGAGCAGCCGCCGACGAGTCGGTGAACGTGATGCCCGCCTCGCTGGCCTGCGCCCGGGCCGGCGTGACCACCGGCGAGTGGGCCGCCGCGCTGCGCGAGAGCTTCGGCGACTACCGCGCCCCGACGGGCGTTGGGGAGGCCGCCGCGGCGCCGGAGGACGACGCGCTCGCCGAGCTGCGCGACCGCGTCGAGTGGGTCTCGGAGGCCATCGGGCGCCGGGTGAAGATCCTCGTGGGAAAGCCGGGGCTCGACGGCCACTCCAACGGCGCGGAGCAGATCGCCGTGCGCGCCCGTGACGCGGGCATGGACGTCGTCTACGAGGGAATCCGCCTGACGCCCTCGCGAATCGCTGCCACCGCCGTCCAGGAGGGCGTCCACGTGGTGGGCCTGTCCATCCTCTCCGGCTCACACACGGAGCTGATCCCCGACGTGCTGCGCGAGCTGCGCGAGGCGGGCTCGGACGTTCCGGTCGTGGTCGGCGGGATCATCCCCCCGGCCGACGAGCGCGCCCTGCTCGACGCCGGGGTGGCCCGGGTCTACACCCCAAAGGACTTCGAGGTGTCGCGCATCATGGGCGACCTGGTCGACCTGGTGGCCGAGCGCCAGGGCATCACCGCAGCGGCCTGAACAGCTCCTGCACCTCGAGCGAGAAGCCCGCGAGCTGAGGCGAGCTCAGCGTCTCGGTGACCTCCAGGGCAACGTCGAAGTGGTCGACGTGCGGCGCGGAGCGTCCGTAGACGAGCACCGTCTCGGCCTTGGTGTCGACCAGCCAGAGCTCGGTCAGGCCGCTGGCCTCGTAGACCGAGAGCTTGCGGCCGACGTCGTACTGCCAGGTGCTGGGCGAACGGACCTCCACCGCCAGGTCGGGGATCTTGAGCCTGAGGTCGTCGACGTCCGGGTGCGCCCGGACCCGCACCTCGGAGAACCACAGGACGTCGGGCCCGTAGACGTCGTGATCGGTGAGCTGGACGTCGATGGGCAGGATCGGGAGGCCGTCGCCCGGCGGCTCGTTTGCCCACTTGGCCAGTGCGAGGTAGAGCCGGCCGCACACCAGCTGATGGAGCGGGCGAGGCTCATCCACGACCATCACCCCGTCGATGAGCTCGGTGTGGTCGCCCTCGACGGTCACCTCGAAGTACTCGTCGGCGGTCATGCGGGTGGCGGGGGCGTGCATGGTCCACACTCACGATAAGGGCGAGCGCAAGCGGCCTCGCCCCCTCCGCCCGGCCTGCGCTCCGGCGGTAAACGTCGAGCGGCGGTGCTCGGCCGGCCAACGCCCGGCCTGCGCTCCGGCGCTATGGGTCGCGAGACTCCGGCCCGTGCCCTGGGTAGAGAGCGACTCGCTGTCCTTTTCGGCGCGTCACGAGTCCGCCCAGGCCGACGAGGCAGCGCGCGTGCTCGACGACCTCGAGGCCTTTCGCTCGCAGCTCGGTCGCCTCTACCGCTCCACGCCCGGTCAGGTGACGGTGGTCATCCACCCGCGCCCCGCGATGCTGGCCCTGGCCCACCCGTGGCTGCCGCTGGCCCGGCGACTGTCGGCCCCCGCGGCGCGGCGTTACTACGCCGGCTGGTTCTCCGACGGAGAGATCCACGTCCTGGCGCCCCCTGCCCTGCGGGCGCGCAGCTCGGGCAGCGAGGGCTCGCACGAGGCCCTCATGCTCTCGCCGCGCCACGAGTACGCGCACCTGGTGGTGGGCGCGCACAACCCCGGCCTGCCTCCCCCCTTCCGGCCGCGCAGCTTTGCCCGCTACCTGCGCCTGGCCTGGCTGGCCGAGGGGGCGGCGGCGTGGCTGGCGGGCCAGGTGCCCCACCTGCGCGCGGCGATCGTGCGCCGCCTGCGGGAGGGCCGGTAGCCCTCGTTTCCTCCCGGGCCCAGCGACGCCTTGATCTTGGGTGGCACGGTGTTCGCGCTGCTCGAGGAGGAGGCGGGTCCCCGCGCCGCGGCGGCGCTGGCCAGCGCGATACCGGCCGAGCGCGCGGAGACCGCGCTGGCCCAGGCGTTCGGGCGCCCGCTGGGAGAGCTCGCCCGCGACTGGCGCGACTACCTGGACGACCTTCGAGTCAGCTAGTCGACCCCCAACGCGGTAAGGCGGCCCCCGGACTGGGTAGGTAGCGTACGTTGAGAGCTGAGACGGGAATCCGCGTCTCTGTGGCTTCGGTCGTGGCCGCCGTCGCCGTCGTTGGGTGCGGTGAAGAGGACAAGCGCCAGCCGATTCCACTGGCCAGCGTCAAGACAGCTGCCGAGCGTCTCGAGAAGGTGAGGGGCCTCAAATTCCGCCGTGCGCCGAGGGCGCCACCTCGGGGTCAGGCCCTCGGTCGAGGAGATTCTCGAGCGGCGCGAGGGTGAGGCAAAGCGCCAGGGTCTTCCCCCGGCGCTCGCGGCGAGCGCGTCATTTCCCTACGTCGCAGGCGGACGCTTCGCCCAAGCGCTCTACCGCCGCGCGGGGGGAAGCTGGAGGTTGGTGAACAGAGCACACCGGCGGCCGCCGGTGTCCACCGAGCAGGTCCTGCACCCCCACAAGTGGATCGCGGGCGAGCGCCCCATGCGGGTCTCCATCCCGCGCAAGCCCCCCCTCCAGCGTGGCCT
The DNA here is from genome assembly GCA_030860365.1 of Actinomycetota bacterium. Classification (GTDB taxonomy): domain Bacteria; phylum Actinomycetota; class Thermoleophilia; order Solirubrobacterales; family Thermoleophilaceae; genus JACCZR01. The sequence goes on along the minus strand of JALZII010000111.1, from coordinate 892 downwards.
TCGGCGTGTCGGGGGCGGCGAGCTCGGGGAGCTCGACACCAGCATCGTGCTGGGCGCAGGGGTGAGGGAAGACGAGGCCGCGCGTGCGGCGGCCGGTTGGGGCGGCGGGGCCTTCGCGGTCTGGCACCGGGGTAGGCGACCAGACCCCCTCTGCGACCCGCCGTGTCGCCAGCGCTTCGCGGCGCTGATGGCTTGGCGCTGGGACAGCGAGAGCGACGCTCGTGAAGCGCGGCGCGCGACCGAGCGCTACGTAGAGGCGGGGCTGAAGCCCGGCTCGGGCGGAAAGGGCGCTTGGCGGCTGGAGGAGGGAGCGGTGGCCCTGTCGGGCTCGGGACGCAGAAGCTCCCTGGCCTTTGCCCCGAACGTGAGGGCAGCGCGAGCGCTGGCTTCGGCAGGCGTTCGCTAGCCCTCGTCTAGAGCCCCAGCGTCTTGGCGATGATGTTCTTCTGGATCTCCGAGGTCCCGCCGTAGATGGTGGTCGCCACCGCGGCGCGCAGGTGGCCCTCCATCGGGTACTCGGTGGCGTAGCCGTAGCCGCCGGCGGTCTGCACGCCGTCCAGCGCGCAGCGCTTGGCCAGCTCGGTGGCCGCCAGCTTGGCCATCGAGGCCTCCTGGGGCAGCATCCGGGAGGGGTCCTCGTCGGTGAGCCGCGCCACCCAGCGCACCAGCAGGCGGGCCTGCGCCAGCTCGGTGGCGCGGTCGGCGAAGCGGTGCTGGATCGCCTGGAAGGACCCCACCGGCCGGCCGAACTGCTTTCGCTCCTTGGCGTACCGAAGGGCATCGTCGAACGCGCGCTGAGCGATGCCCAGCGCGCTGGCGGCGAGGATGATCCGCTCCACGTTCAGCCCGGCCATGAGCTGCAGCCAGCCGTTGCCCTCGGTGCCCAGCAGCG
>JALZII010000108.1 GCA_030860365.1 Actinomycetota bacterium | reverse complement strand
CCATGCCGTACTGGGTGACCATCCCGCGGCTGATCTCGTGCGCCTTGCGCAGGTCGTCGGCCGCGCCGGTGGTCACCTCGCCGAAGACGATGTGCTCGGTCACCCGCCCGCCAAGCAGCACGACCAGGTAGTCGATCAGCTCGTCCTTGGTCTTGAGGTAGCGGTCCTCCTCGGGCAGGTTCAGCGTGTAGCCGAGGGCCTTGCCACGGGGGACGATCGATATGCGGTGGACCTTCTCCACCGAGGACAGCAGCTCCGAGCACAGCGCGTGGCCGGCCTCGTGGTAGGCCACCACCTCCTTCTCGTGCTCGGTGATCACGCGCCGGGACTGCATCCCGGCGATCACGCGCTCGAGCGCCGCCTGGAAGTCGTCTGTCCTGATGTGGTCGCGGTGGTCGCGACCCGCGAAGATCGCCGCCTCGTTGCAGATGTTGGCCAGGTCGGCGCCCGTCAGGCCGCTGGTCTGGCGGGCGATCAGCTCGAGGTCGACGTCGCGCACGGGCTTGTTGGCGGTGTGGACCTCGAAGATCTCCCTGCGGCCCTTGAGGTCGGGCGGGGCGACGAAGATCTGGCGATCGAACCGCCCCGGGCGCAGCAACGCGGAGTCGAGCTTCTCGAGCAGGTTGGACGCGGCGATGACAACCACATCGTCGCGCCCACCGAAGCCGTCGAGCTCCACCAGCAGCTGGTTCAGCGTCTGGTCCTTCTCGCCCGACACGTCCTTGCCGCGCGCCGCGCCCACCGCGTCCAGCTCGTCGATGAACACGATCGCCGGGGCCGCCTTGCGCGCCTCCTTGAACAGGCGCCTGATACGCGCGGCGCCGAGACCGGCGAACATCTCCACGAACGAGGAGGCCGACTGGGCGAAGAACTCGGCGCCGGACTCCTTGGCGACCGCCTTGGCCAGGAGCGTCTTGCCAGTCCCGGGCGGGCCGTGGAGCAGGATGCCCTTCGGCACTCGAGCTCCCAGCTGGCGATAGCGCTCGGAGTCCTGAAGGAAGTCGACGACCTCGCGCAGCTCGTCCTTGGCCTCGTCGGCTCCCGCGACATCGGCCCAGCCCACCGAGGCAGACGCGTCGGGCTTGATCTGCTGCGGCTTGGTCCGCAGCGGCATGCTCTTGAGGAGCATGATCATCACCACTGCGATCAGCCCCATGAAGATGATCGGCAGCCAGATGACGGCCCAGTCCGTGAAGCCGGACAGGAATGATCCGAGCGGGGACACCGAAGTTACTATCGGCCGCTCAGGCGACCGGCTCAAGCCGGGGGTTGGGATGCAGACGCCTCCCCACCTTTGCGCAGGGCCGGCCCTCGACCTGCACGATGTCCGCGGTGAAGTCGTTGGAGCCGCGCACCAGCGAGGACCCCACGCCGTAGGAGTCCACCGGAGCGCCCACCGCCTCGAACGCACGAATCCGCTCGGCGTCGAAGCCGCCGCTCACCACGATCTTCACGCGCCCGTGACCGGCCTCGTCGAGGGCGTGGCGCACCCGCTCCACCAACGGCACGCTGACCCCCGTCGGCTCGAACTCTCCCATCTCGCTCCACAGCGCGCGGTCCACCAGCGTGCTCGAGGTGTCCAGGCGCACTCCCCACAGGTCCTCGCCCAGGGCGTCGCCCACGTCGAGCGAGGTGCGCACGGAGTCGTTCTCGAAGTCCACCAGAACCACCACGTTCATCTGGCCGGCGAAGCGCTTGGCGAAGGCTCTTGCCGCGGCGGCGGTGTCCCCGTTGTAGGCGGCAATCAGCCCGTGGGGCACCGTGCCCACGCCGCGGCCACCCCACCAGCTGGCCTGAGCGTCGGTGGAGACGCCGATCGCGCCGGCCACGTGCGCCGCCCAGCCGTCGCCGGTCTGCACCAGCCAGTGGTCGTGACGGGCGGGGAAGTAGAGGATGGGCTTGCCGCGGGCGGCCTCCACGACCTCCTGGACATTGCGCATGATCAGCGTGCGCCTCGCCAGCGAGCCCAGGTAGACCGTCTCGAGGTGCGCGAACAGCGAGTAGTCGCCCTCGACGGTCATCACCGTCTCCCAAGGTGAGACCTCGTCGCCCTCGTGCAGCGCGTGGACCACGAGCTCGCTCCAGCCGCTCTCCCAGCCGCCGGGGCCTGGGCGGCCCGAGCACTGCTTGAGGATCGCCACGGCCTCGTCTATGCCCCCGAGGACCGACTCCTTTCGCTGGAAGACCTGCATGAGCACGCGGGGGTGCCTGTCCTCGAGCTCGAGCAGCTCCTTGGTATAGGTGAAGTAGGCGTCGGAGTAGTAGCCCTCGCGGATGCGCTCGACGGGGAGGCGGAAGACCTCCGGCGCCAGGCGCTCGCGGGCGACGGGCGCTGCGGCCATCAGGCGCCCTCGGCGGCCGTGCT
>JALZII010000095.1 GCA_030860365.1 Actinomycetota bacterium | reverse complement strand
GCGCGCACGCGCGAGACCGGCGAGATGCACTTCTGGAGCCGCTCTCGGGGCGAGCTGTGGCACAAGGGCGAGACCTCGGGCCACGTGCAGCGCCTGCGCGGCCTGCGCTACGACTGCGACGAGGACTCGCTGCTGGCCTTGGTCGAGCCCGCGGGCCCCGCCTGCCACACCGGCGAGCGCACCTGCTTCTACCGGGGCGACACCGAGCCCGCGGCGCACGAGGCGCTGCCCGCGCTCGAGCGGGTCATCGCCGAGCGCCGCGGCGCTTCGAGCGAGGAGAGCTACACCGCGCGGCTGCTGGCCGACCTTCCGCACATCGGCGAGAAGGTGCGCGAGGAGGCGGGGGAGGTCGCCGACGCCGCCGCCGGCGAATCCGACGAGCGCGTGGCCGAGGAGGCTGCCGACCTCCTCTACCACTTGACCGTCCTGCTGGCCGCGCGCGACCTCGCGCTGGCCGATGCCCTCGAGGCCCTCAATGCCCGTAGGCGCTGAGAAGGTCGAGGCACCGATGCCGGGTCCTTCGCAGCATCTTCAGACCGGCGACCTCGCGCTGAGCCCGACCCTCGAGGAGGCCCGCGCCCTTGCTGGCCAGGGCGACTTGATTCCCCTGCGCCACACCTTCATCGCCGACTGCGAGACGCCGGTCTCGGCCTACCTCAAGCTGCGTGGGGAAGGGCCATCCTTCCTCCTCGAGTCAGCCGAGCAGGGACAGCGCTTCGGGCGCTGGTCGTTCCTCGGGTTTCGCCCGCGGGCGGTCATCCGCTCCGATGGGGGACGGCTCACGGTGGATGGAGAGGAGCGCGCCGCAGCCGATCCCTACGCGGCGGTGGAGGATGAGCTGGGCCGGCTGCGCCTGGCGCCCGTCGAGGGGCTGCCCCCGCTCGCGGGCGGCGCGGTCGGCCTGTTCGGCTACGACCTCGTGCGCAGCGCAGAGCCGAGCGTCGGATCCGCCAACCCCGACGACGTCGGGGTGCCCGAGCTGGCGGTGATGATCGTCGACCTGCTGGTGGCCTTCGACCATCTCCGCCACGAGGTCACCGTGATCGCGAACGTGCCGGCGGATGAGCTCGACGAGGGCTACGCCCGCGCGGCGGGTGCCGTGGCCCAGGTGCGAGAGCGGCTCGCCGGCCCTGTGCCCGGGGTGCAGGGCTCGCCCGCCGAGGCGCCCCAGTGGCGCTCGAACCTCGGGCCAGAGGGCTACGCCGAGGCCGTCGAGCGGGCCAAGGAGTACATCCGCGCGGGCGACGTCTACCAGGTGGTCCCGAGCCAGCGCTGGAGCGCGGAGGCCCCGGTCGAGGCGTTCTCCATCTATCGCGGCCTCAGGGCGATCAACCCGAGCCCGTACATGTACTTCCTGGACTTCGAGGACTTCGAGATCGCCGGCGCCTCGCCGGAGTCGCTGGTGAAGGTCGAGGGCCGCCGCGTGGCCCAACGCCCGATCGCCGGCACGCGGCCGCGCGCGGCCACCGCGGAGGAGGATCTCGAGCGCGGGCGGGAGCTCCTGGCCGACGAGAAGGAGCGGGCCGAGCACGTGATGCTCGTGGACCTGGGCCGAAACGACCTGGGCCGGGTCTGCGAGTACGGCACGGTGACCGTCGACGAGCTGATGGTGGTGGAGACCTACTCGCACGTGATGCACATCGTCTCCTCGGTCTCGGGCGAGCTGCGAGAAGGGGTGAGCGCCATGGATGCACTGCGAGCGTCGCTGCCGGCGGGCACCCTCTCGGGTGCGCCGAAGATCCGGGCCATGCAGATCATCGACGAGCTCGAGCCCGTGAGCCGCGGCCCCTACGGCGGGGCGATCGGCTACCTCTCGCACACCGGTGAGCTCGACACCTGCATCTACATCCGCTCGGCTCTGGTCAAGGACGGGCGGGTGCACCTGCAGGCCGGTGGCGGCATAGTCGCCGACTCCGACGCCGGCTACGAGGTGCGCGAGAGCGAGGCCAAGGCCGGCGCGGTGATGGACGCGGTGCGCCTGGCGGCGGGGCAGGCGGACTGGGCGTGATGTGACGGTTCTCGTGCTCGACAACTACGACTCGTTCACGTTCAACCTCGTCCAGTACCTGGGCGAGCTGGGAGCCGAGCCCGTGGTGGTTCGAAACGACGCCGAGACGGTCGCCGATCTGATGGGGCGCGCCCCGGCCAAGGTCGTCGTCTCCCCGGGGCCGTGCACGCCGGCGGACGCCGGCACTTCCGTCGAGGCCATCCACCGCTTCGCCGAGGCGGGGACGCCGGTGCTGGGCGTCTGCCTCGGTCATCAGGCGCTGGCTGCGGCCTTTGGCGGCCGGGTGGTGCGCGGCGATCCGGTGCACGGCAAGACCGCCTCGGTGGACCACGACGGCCGCACGGTGTACCGCGGCCTGGAATCCCCCTTCGAAGTGGGCCGCTACCACTCGCTGGTGGTGCATCCCGAGCTGCCCGAAGCGCTGGAGGTGTCCGCCCGCGCGGGATCGGTGATCATGGGGCTGCGCCACACCGAGCTGCCGGCCGAGGGGGTGCAGTTTCATCCCGAGTCGGTGCTCACTGCAGACGGCAAGCGGCTGCTGGGGAACTTCCTGGATGCCTAACCCCGTTCTCACCGACGCCGTGGACCGGATCGCCGATGGCCACGACCTCGACGCCGACGCCGCCGCGGGGGTGCTCCGCGAGATCATGGAGGGCCGCGCGTCGGAAGCCCAGACGGCCGGGTTCCTGATCGCGCTGCGCGCGAAGGGGGAGACGGTGCCCGAGGTCGCCGGGCTGGCGCGCACGATGCGCGAGCTGGCGGTGCCGGTCCGCGTGGACGGCGACCTGGTCGACACGGCGGGAACGGGGGGAGGACGCTCGACCTTCAACGTCTCGACCACTGCTGCCTTCGTGGCTGCCGGCGCGGGCTGTCGAGTGGCCAAGCACGGCGGGCGCTCGAACACCAGCCAGTGCGGCTCGGCCGACGTGCTGGAGGCGCTGGGCGCGCGCATCGACTCGCCGCCCGAGGAGGTGGCCGCCTGCGTGGAGGAGGTGGGCTTCGGCTTCATGTTCGCCCCCCTTCACCACGGCGCCATGCGCCACGTGGCGCCGGTGCGACGCGAGCTCGCGGTGAGGACGGTGTTCAACCTGCTCGGTCCGCTCACCAACCCCGCCGGCGCGCGGCGCCAGGTGATCGGCGTCGCCGATCCTCGCTTCCTGGAGACGGTGGCCGGCGCCCTGGGCGAGCTGGGCACCGAGAGGGCGCTGGTGGCCTCCAGCGAAGACGGGCTGGATGAGTTCAGCGCTTCCGGGGAGACCCACGTGGTCGAGGTGAACGACGGAGAGCTGACCAGCTACGCGATCGCACCCGAGCATGTGGGCCTCGAGCGCTCGGTCGATGGCGCGGTGGGGGCGGGCACTCCCGACCAGAACGCCGCGGTGCTGCGCGCGGTCCTGGACGGCGCAGGAGGCACCGAGCGCTCTCTCACGGTGCTGAACGCCGGCGCGGCGATCTACGCCGCCGGCCGCGCCGACGACCTCGAGGCGGGTGTCCGCCACGCCGAGGAGGCGATCGACGCCGGCGCGGCGAGGACCGTGCTCGAGCGGTTCGTCGAGCACACGAGGCGGGCCTCGTGAGCGTTCGGCTCGAGGAGCTGGTGGCGGCCACTCGGCAGTCGGTCGAGCGGCGCAAGGGCGAGGTCTCCTTCGCCGAGCTGGAGCGCCAGGCCGGGGAGCCGGTCATCGGCCGGCCGTTCGCCGAGGCGCTGTCG
>JALZII010000066.1 GCA_030860365.1 Actinomycetota bacterium | reverse complement strand
GAGGCGGCCATGCTCGGCCAGCCGGTCTCCATGCTCATCCCTCAGGTCGTCGGCTTTCGGCTGACCGGCGCGCTGCCCGAGGGCGCCACCGCAACCGACCTCGTCCTGACGGTCACGCAGATGCTGCGCGAGCGCGGGGTGGTGGGCAAGTTCGTCGAGTTCTTCGGCGAGGGCCTCGCCAACCTGCCGCTGGCCGACCGCGCGACCATCGGCAACATGGCGCCGGAGTACGGCGCCACCTGCGGCATCTTCCCCGTTGACGCCGAGACGCTGCGCTACCTCGAGTTCTCCGGCCGCTCGCGCGAGCAGGTGGAGCTGGTGGAGGCCTACACGCGCGAGCAGGGCCTGTTCCACGAGGCGGGCGACGACGAGGTCGAGTACTCCGACACGCTCGAGCTCGACCTCGGCGGGGTCGTGCCGTCGCTGGCCGGGCCGCGGCGCCCCCAGGACCGCGTGCCGCTCTCGAGCGCAGCGAGCAGCTGCCGCCGCGAGCTGGCCGCCCTCGCGGGCGACGAGGAGCAGGGCCACACCGGCCAGGCCGAGTCGGACGACGGGAGCTTCCCGGCCAGCGATCCGCCTTCGTCGCCGGTGGACGGCCCCGTGCCCCCGCCGCGACCGGCCGACGAGGACGGGAACGGCGCCTTCGGCGAGCACGGCGAGGGCCTCGACCACGGCGCGGTGGTGATCGCCGCCATCACCAGCTGCACCAACACCTCCAATCCGTCGGTCATGCTCGGCGCCGGTCTGCTGGCCCAGAAGGCCGTCGCGGCCGGGCTGGAGCGAAGGCCCTGGGTGAAGACCTCCCTTGCGCCCGGCTCCAAGGTGGTCACGGAGTACCTCGAGCGCGCCGGCTTGATCGAGCCGCTCGAGCAGCTGGGCTTCAACCTGGTGGGTTACGGCTGCACCACCTGCATCGGTAACTCGGGCCCGCTGCCCGAAGCGGTCTCACAGGAGATCGCCGAGCGCGACCTGGCGGTGTGCTCGGTGCTGTCGGGCAACCGCAACTTCGAGGGGCGCATCCACCCCGAGGTAAAGCTCAACTACCTCGCCTCGCCGCCGCTGTGCGTCGCCTATGCCCTGGCCGGGCGTATGGACGTGGACCTGCTCAACGAGCCGCTCCAGGGCGACGTCAGGCTGAGCGACATCTGGCCTTCGGGCGACGAGGTGCGCGAGGCGATCACGAGCGCGGTCGAGTCCGACATGTTCCGCCGCTCCTACGGCGAGGTCTTCGAGGGCGACGAGGACTGGAACGCGCTGGACGTGCCCGAGGGCCACCGTTACGTGTGGGGCGACCAGTCCACCTACGTCAAGCGCCCGCCCTACTTCGAGGGCATGCGCGACGAGCCGGACGCCGAGTTCGGGCAGATCACCGGCGCACGCTGTCTAGCCCTGCTCGGCGACAGCGTCACCACCGACCACATCTCCCCGGCGGGCGCGATCAGGCCCGACTCGCCGGCCGGCGAGTACCTCAGCGCGCACGGCGTCGAGCGCAGGGACTTCAACTCCTACGGCTCTCGCCGCGGCAACCACGAGTTGATGATGCGCGGGACCTTCGCCAACGTCCGCCTGCGCAACCAGCTCGCCCCGGGCACCGAGGGCGGCTGGACGATCAAGGACGGCGAGCAGACGACGATCTTCGGTGCGGCAATGCAATACGCCGACGAGGGCGTGCCCCTGTGCGTCCTGGCCGGCAAGGAGTACGGGTCGGGCTCCTCGCGTGACTGGGCCGCCAAGGGCCCGCGCCTGCTCGGCGTGCGCTTCGTGATCGCCGAGACCTACGAGCGCATCCACCGCTCCAACCTCGTGGGGATGGGGATCTTGCCTCTGCAGTTCCCGGATGGCGATTCGCTCGAATCACTGGGCCTCACCGGCGCGGAGACCTTCGACCTCGACCGGCTCGAAGACGGCGCTCGAACGCTGGCGGTGCGCGCCGGCGACGTCGAGTTCGAGGCCCGCGTGCGCGTGGACACCCCCAACGAGTGGCTCTACCTGCGTCACGGCGGGATCCTTCACTACGTGCTCCGTAGCCTGGCCGCGGGCGACCAGCCCGGGCGCTAACGCACGTAGCGCTCGCGCTCGACCACGTCGGGCTCCCTGCGACGGTCCCGGTATTGCGACGCCACGAACAGCGAGATGATCAGGCCGAGGATTCCGACGATCATCAGGATCAGGCCGGCGGTCTGTATGGAGATGCCGGCCAGAGAGGCGTTGACCGCGAAGTAGAGGATCGCCCCGAGGGCGATCAGGAAGAGCGACGTTCCGGTGTACATGGCGGACCCATGCCCCTCCCTCCCCGAGTCGAAACCCGACTCGACAGAAGTACTGCGGTCAGGCGCCGAGCAGCTCGTCTAGCGAGTGGTCCAAGTCGGCACCGAGAAGGTCGGCGTCCGGCAGCCCCAGGGCGTCAGCGTAGATGGCGAAGCAGACTCGCCCGGCGACGGTCACGACGCCGATCGACAGCGCGTGGCCGCCGGTGAGCGGCACGGCCGAATGGGCCTCCCGCAGCCGGCAGCCGCGCAGGTAGCGCGGTACCGCCGGCCCCGGCATGGTGGAGATCGTGAGGTTGAACAGGCGCGGGTGGGCGAACGCCTGCGCCAGCGCCCACTGCACCGGGCCCGGGGTGCGCGCGACGGCGCGCAACACGGCGTCCAGCTCTTCGGCCTCGCCGTCGCGCTCACGCTGGGCGGTTACACGGTTGATGTGCTTCAGGCGCTTGACCGGGTCGGGCTCGTCGCAGGGCAGCTCGATGAACAGGAAGGAGATGCGGTTGCCGCTTCCCGCGGAGTCGGCGTCCGAGCGAACGTCGGCGGGGACCATCACCTTCAATGGCTGGGGAGCCTCTCCCCGGCGCCCGGCGAAGCGCCGCAATGCGCCGGCGCAGACGGCGAGCACCACGTCGTTCGGTGTCACGTCGAAGCGGCGCCTGAGGACGCGCAGGTCATCGACCGAGCGGGCGAGGCGGACGTGGTGTCGCTCGGCGGATCCCGCACGGTTGAGGAACGAGCTGGGCGCGGGCGGCAGAAGCGTGTGCGCCATCGTGCGCGCGCCGCGGTCTACGGCGCCGGGCAGGCCGCGCAGCCGCGACGGGGAGGTCGCCAGTCGCAGCGGCGCGAGCGCGAGCGCGGCACCGTCGGCGGCGCGGTCCACGAGGCCGCGTGCCAGCCGCTCGCCGGGGGAGGGGACGGGAGCCGGGGACCACCCTGCGGCCTGGCTCGCGCCGTCCGAGGCATCGGGCTTGCCGTCGAGAAGGCGCTCGCCGAGGTCCGCGACGGCCATCCCGTCGACCATGCAGTGGTGCATCTTGCCAACGAGCGCGAGGCTTCCGTCGGGGAGAGAGTCGGCGATCCAGAGCTCCCACAATGGTCGATCACGTGCCAGGTGGGTGGAGAGGATGCCGTCGACGAGCGCGGTGAGATCCTCACCCTCGGCGTGGAGCAGGTGGGCCGATGCGTCGAAGCCGGCGTCGTCGACCCAGACCGGCTCATGGACCCCCAACGGCACGGCGGCGAGACGCTGGCGGTAGCGCGGCGCCCCGCGAAGCCGCCCGGCGATGTGCTCGAAGACCTCGTCAAACCCCGGTCGGGGGCCGTTCTCCGGCGGGTCGAAGACCGTGACCCATCCCACGTGCATCGGCGTGGAGGGACCCTCGACCGCGAGGAACGACGCATCGAGTGCAGACAGGCGCTCGGAAGGCACGACCCGACCCTACTGCGCACCGCTCGGCCGTAGGCGGTACAGGCCCCAGGCGGCCACGGTGGGCCCATCCCTGACCCTTCCGCCGCGCAGCATGTCCTCCAGCTGGTCCACCGAGAACCGGGCGCTGCGCATGTCCTGCTCGGTGGCCTCGCGCCGCGGTTCGCCGGCCTCCAGCCCTGTGGCCAGGAAGATGTCGAAGCCCTGGGCGCTGTGGCCGTACGCGGAGTAGAGGTGACCGACATGCTCCATCGAGGCAGCGCGCAGCCCCGTCTCCTCCTCGAGCTCGGCATGGGCCAGAGCCTCGGGCACGCCCGAGGCGCCCCTCGGCCAGCTGCCCTGGGGGAGCTCCCATTGACGCTGTCCGACCGGATAGCGGTACTGCTCGACCATGTGCACCGCGCCCTCCGCGAGGGGGATGACCAGCGCGAAGTCGGCCTTCTCGACCACGCCGTACAGGCCCGGCGAGCCGTCGGGCCTGACGAACTCGTCCTCGCGCACCCGCATCCACGGGTTCTCGTAGGCGATCCGCGAGGAGGTTCTGCGAAAGCCGCTCACCGCGCGCGGAAGTCCGGCCGGCGCTTCTCCACGAAGGCCGACATCCCCTCGACCCGGTCTTCGGTGGCCATCGCCAGCTCGAACAGGCGGCGCTCGATGTCCAGGCCGGCGGCGAGACCCACCTCGTCTGCGGCCAGCACGGCCCGCTTGGCCATCTTGGCCGCCAGCGGAGGGCGCTGGGCCACCACCGTCGCCAGCTCCACCGCCCGGTCCAGCCATTCGCGCCTGCCCACGACCCGGTTGACCAGGCCGAGGGCATGCGCCTCCTCGGCCTCGATGCGCCGGCCGGTGAGCACCAGCTCCATCGCCCGCTGCTTTCCCATCACTCGGGCCAGCCGCTGGGTGCCGCCCCCACCGGGGATGATTCCCAGCAGGATCTCCGGCTGGCCGAACTCGGCGGTCTCGGAGGCCACGACCATGTCGCAGAGCAGAGCCAGCTCGCACCCGCCCCCCAGCGCGTAGCCGGAGACCGCGGCTACGAGCGGGGTCGCGCAGTCGGCCAGGCGCCGCCAGAAGCTCGCGGTCGGAGCCGCCAGCACGTCCTGAAAGCTGCGCTCGCCCATTGCCTTGACGTCTCCTCCGGCTGCGAAGTACCTCTCGTCGCCGGCGATCACTATGCAGCGCACGTCCTGGTCGGCGTCCCACCGCTCGACCAGGTCGGCCAGCCCGTCCATCAGGTCGGCCGCCAGCGCGTTGCGCGCCTCGGGGCGGTTGAGGTGGGCGACGCCCACCGGACCGCGGCGTTCGCTCAGGACGGAGGGCTCGGCGGCCATCAGGTCATCGCGTCCTGCTCGTCCGTGAGCTCGAAGCTGATCACGGGTTGGAGATTTCAGCATGATGCAGACCGTCATGGCCGCCGACCCGCCCACCGGAGCTCGAGGACCCTCCTCCTGGG
>JALZII010000051.1 GCA_030860365.1 Actinomycetota bacterium | reverse complement strand
TGGCGGCCACGATCCAGCTCGCGCTCGGCGTGATGTTCGCGGTGGGTGTCCTCGTGGCCCGCCGCCCCATCGAGGACGACCTGCTCGGAGGCTCTTCGAGTCTCTACTGGGTGCTGGTCGTGGCCGTGCTGGCCTATGCCGCGAGCTACTTCGCCCGCGGCTTCCTGGCCGGTCACCACCGCTTTGGGCTCTACGGGGGTCTGGTGTTCATGGAGGCCGTCTCCCGGCTGATGTTCGCCCTCGCGGTCACGGTGGGAATCGCGTCCGGGCAGGTCGCGGTGGCGCTGGGGATCGCCGCGGCGCCGCTGGTGTCGCTCGTGGTGGTCCCGCTGGCCCTGCGCCGGCGGGCACCGGCCCCGGTGGCCGAGGCCAGCCCCGAGCAGCTCGACGCCGCGGCGCGCGACGAGCCGGCGGCGGGGGACGCCCGGTTCACCCTCTCCAAGGGCGCCGGGTTCGCGGTCGCGGTGCTCTTGATCATGCTCGCCGAGCAGACGTTCCTCAACGCCGGCCCGTTGCTGGTCAAGGCGACCGAGAGCGGCGCGGCCGGCGCGGCGCTCGCCGGCTTCACCTTCAACGTGCTCCTGATCGCCCGTGCTCCGCTGCAGCTCTTCCAGGCGATCCAGACCTCGATCCTCCCCCACCTCACCCGCCTGCGCGCGGGTGGTGAGGAGGACCCTTTCCGGCGAAGCGTGCATCTGACGCTCCTCGCCATCGCTGCCTTCGCGGGCGCCGTGGCGGTGGGCATGGCGGCCGCCGGACCGACCGTGATGGACCTCGTCTTCGGGGGCGAGGGCTCCTACGAGCGCGGCGGTCTGGTGCTGATCGCGATCGGCATGGGCCTGTACCTGGCCGCCGCGACGCTCAACCAGGCCGCCCTGGCCCGGGGGCGTATGCGCCAGGCGGCCTCCTGCTGGGTGACGGCCGCACTCGGCTTCGTGGCCTTCCTCGTGCTGGTCGATGCCGAGGACCGTGTGCTTCAGGTGGAGCTGGCCTACACCGGAGCCGCCGCCGTGCTCGCCACGCTGCTCTACGTGCTGTTTCGGCGCGGGTGAAGGTGCGTATTCCCGCACACTGGAACGGACCGCCCACGTCGGCCAACGGGGGCTACACCTGCGGCCTGGTTGCGGGGCTGCTCGGCGCGCCCTCGGCCGCGGTCTCCTTGCGCGCGCCGCCCCCGCTGGAGCAGACACTCGACGTCGAGCGCGAAGGCGACCGCCTGCTGGTGCGCGATGGGGCGCAGGTGGTGGCCGCGGGGTGGACGGTCGCTGCTCCCGCGCTGGAGGCGCCCCCCGCCGTGGGGCTCGAGGAGGCGCGCGCGGCCTCCCGATCGGGGTTCGGGCGCTGGTCGGCCGCCCACCCGTTCCCCACGTGCGTGGTGTGCGGCCCCGACCGCGATGACGGGCTTCGGATCTTCCCCGGCCCCCTCTCGGCGGGCCTGCACGGCGCGGTGTGGGAGCCCGGTTCCGCGGTGGGCGTCGAGCAGGTGTGGGCGGCACTCGACTGCCCGAGCAGCTCTCCGGTGGCCAACTGGGGCGAGGGGCCGCCGATCGTGCTGGCCCGCCTGCATGCGCATGTCGAGCGACTGCCGCGCGGCGGGGAGGAGCTCGCCGTGGTCTCCTGGGCCCTGGGCACCGAGGGTCGCAAGCGCGAGGCGGCGTCCGCGCTGCTCGCCGCGGACGGCTCCGTGCTCGCGCGGGCTCGGGCGCTGTGGATCGAGCTGCGCCCCGGCTGACCCGGCGCCGGTGAGAGTCCGCGCGAAAACTGCCCGAGCGGGTGTGGAGCGAACGGCTGGCTAGATCGGCCGCAGCATCGAGCCCGAGCAGTTCGGGCAGGCCACGTTCGCGGTGTCCGACATTCGGGCGATCGTCGAGTGGGCGCCGCAGTCCGGGCACTCCGAGCGCAGCTCGAAGCGGTGCAGGCAGTACACGCAGCGGTAGCGCCCCGCCAGGTTGGTGCCGCGCAGCCAGGGCTCGCCGCACGACGGGCAGGGTGGCCACTGCTTCGCGGTCGACGTTGTCACGCAATGTCAGCCTAGCCGCGCCCCGTGACCCCTGAGCCAGGACGCGGCGTCCATCGCGCGCCCGCCGGCGGGCTGGACCTCGAGCAGCTCGAGCTCGCCGGCGAAAAGGCGGCCGTCGCGCTCGGCCAGCTCCCCGCCGCTCCCCTTCCCCGCCCGGGCGCGCAGGACCCGCAGGCGCTCGCCCCCGGCGAGCTCGAGGTAGGCGCCCACGTGCGGGTGCAGGGCGCGCACGCGGCGCTCGAGCTCGACGGCCGGCCGCGAGGGGTCCAGGCGACGGTCCTCGGAGGAGATCTTCGCAGCGTAGGTGACGCCCTCATCTGGCTGCGGACGCGGTCGCGCGCCGGTGTCCAGCGTCTGCACCAGCAGCTCGCCGGCGAGGCGAGCCAAGCGCGGGGCCAGCGAGCCGTAGCCGTCCTCGGGGCCGATCGGCTCCTCGCCCGCGAGGCACACCGGGCCGGCGTCGAGCTCCGCCGTGGGGCGCATGATGCTCACCCCGGTAACGGCGTCGCCCGCCTCGATGGCCCGCTCGATCGGCGCCGCCCCGCGCCAGCGCGGCAGCAGCGAAGGGTGCACGTTGAGTATCTCGTAGGCCGACAGCAGCGGCTCGCCGATCAGCGCCCCGAAGGCGCACACCAGCACCGCCTCGGGCTCGGCAGCCGCAATGCGCCCGCGGGCCTCCTCGGAGTTCACGCTTTCGGGCTGGTCCAGGTCGATGTCGAGTCCGCGCGCCGCCCCGGCCACCGGCGGCGCACTCAGCCTGCGGCCACGGCCGCTCGGGCGGTCGGGGCGAGTGACCACCAAATTCGGGCGGTGGTCGCTCTCGGCCAAGCGCCTCAGCACGTCGACCGCGAATTGCGATGTGCCGAGGTAGACGGTCCGCAGCGCCCTCAGCCCCCAGCGACGGCGGTGGCGTCGACCTCACAGCCCGAGCGCTCGAGCGGCCTCACGAGCGCGCACACGCCGGCCGGGGCAGAGCGTCGTTGAAGATGATGAACACGGAGACGGGCACGGCCAGCCGTTGTGGTTTCCCCCCACTCGGCCCGGGGAAACCCCACAGCGGGAAGATCTCGAAGGAGGGGAGCGGGGATGTATCAGCAGGTCTATGACCCGGTGTCGGACTCGCTGGGCCTGTCCTCGATCTTCGCGGCGCTGCCGCTGATCACCCTGTTCGTGCTGCTGGGCGGGATGAAGCTGAAGGCCCAATGGGCGTCGCTGATCGCGCTCGCCGTGGCGCTGGCGGTGGCGCTGGTCGTCTACGACATGCCCGTGGGCCAGGGGCTGCTGTCGGCCTCCGAGGGCGCCGTGTTCGGCCTGTTTCCGATCATGTGGATCGTCGTCACGGCGATCTGGGTCTACAACATGACCGTCGAGACCGGCCACTTCGCCGTCTTGCGTCGCTCCTTCGGTGCGATCTCCGACGACCAGCGCGTGCAGGCGGTGATCGTCGCCTTCTGCTTCGGCGCGCTGCTCGAGGCGCTGGCGGGCTTCGGCACGCCGGTGGCGATCACCGCGGTGATGTTGATCGCGCTCGGCTTTCGCCCGATCAAGGCGGCCTCGGTGGCGCTGGTGGCCAACACCGCACCGGTGGCCTTTGGCGCGATCGCGGTCCCGATCACGACGCTGTCCGAGGTGACGGGCCTGCCGGTCGAGGACCTCGGCGCGATGGTCGGGCGCCAGACGCCCTTCCTCGCGCTGATCGTGCCGCTGATCCTCGTCGGCATGGTCGACGGCATGCGCGGCGTCCGCCAGGCCTGGCCGGTCGCGGTCGTGGGTGGGCTGGTGTTCGCCGTGGGCCAGTTCGCGTGCTCGAACTTCATCTCGGTCGAGCTCACCGACATCGTGGCCGCGCTGCTGGCCACCGGCGCGATCGTGGCCTTCTTGCGGGTGTGGCAGCCCTCCGAGCCGCTGCTGGGCGAGCCGAGCGGTCCGGGCCGGCCCGCGGTGGCCGGCGCGGAGTCCCACGACCCGGCGCTCGAGCGCGCAGTCGAGCGCCGCGACGAGACCAAGAAGGACCCGCCCGGCGAGGTCTTCAAAGCCTACTCGCCCTACCTGATCATCATCGCCATCTTTTCGCTCGCCCAGCTCGGGCCGATCAAGGACGCGCTCGACAAGAAGCCGTTCACATACGAGTTCGACTGGCCGGGGCTCGACATCACCAACGCCGACGGCGAGGCGCTGATGAGCCTCACCTACACCTTCAACTGGCTGCCCGCGGCGGGCACGCTGATGTTGCTCTCGGGCCTGATCACCATGCTGGTGCTCGGCGTCGGGCCGGGCCGCGCGGGCAAGGTGGCCGGGCGCACCTTTGACCAGCTCAAGTGGGCGATCGTGACCGTGGTCGCGGTGCTCGCGCTGGCCTACGTGATGAACCAGTCGGGCCAGACGATCACGATCGCCCAGTGGGTGGCCGGCGCGGGTGGCGTGTTCGCCTTCCTCTCGTCTCTCATAGGCTGGCTGGGAGTCGCGGTGACCGGCTCGGACACCTCGTCGAACGCGCTCTTCGGCGCGCTGCAGGTCGAGGCGGCCAAGGAGGCCGGGCTAAAGGACATACTGCTGGCATCGGCCAACAGCTCGGGCGGCGTGCTGGGCAAGATGATCTCGCCCCAGAACCTCGCCATCGGCGCCGCGGCTGTGGGAATGGCGGGCAAGGAGGGTGACCTGTTTCGCAAGGTGGTCGGCTGGAGCCTCGTGCTCGTGTTGGTGATGTCGGTGCTCGTCTACCTGCAGTCCACGGCCGTGCTGGAGTGGATGGTGGTCAAGTGAGCCCCGGGCGCTGCAACTGACGCCGGACGTGCCGGGGCGGCCGTCTCGGGCCGAACCGTTCCGGGCCTCGAGGCTGAGATAGTGCATACGTGCTCGGAGCACCCCAGATCGGCGTCGTCGGCGCCGGCATCGTCGGTCTCTCCACGGCCTATGCCCTGGCCGAGCAGGGAGCCGAGGCGACGATCTACGAGAGCGGCGTGCCGGGCAACGGGCAGTCGGGGGGAGACTCGCGCATCTTCCGCCACGCCCACGACGATCCGCGCCTCGTCGCCTTCGCGCGTGACAGCCGCGCGGCGTGGAACGAGTGGGGGGAGCGGCTCGGGGTAGAGCTGGTTTCAGGCGATGGCGTGGTGGCCCTCGGCCCCACGGTCGAGGATCGGCTGCGCACGCTCGAGCAGGTCGATGGTGTCGCGGCCCGAAGCATCGACCCCTCGGAGCTCTCCGAGCTGCTGCCTCCGCTAGCCGGATACTCGGGTCCGGCGATGGTCGACGAGGCCGGCGGGGCGATCCGTGTCCGCGCTGCGATCGAGAACCTGGCGGGTGAGCTCGGCGACCGGCTGCAGGCCGAGGAGGTCATCTCGCTGCGGCCGACCCGAAGGGGGTCGGTCGAGGTGCGTGCCGGCGGCGCCACCGGCGAGCACGAGCGCGTCGTCGTCTGCGCCGGACGCGGCACGGCCTCCCTGGCGCGTGGCGTCGGGCTCTCGCTCCCGGTCCGGCTCGCGGCGCACGTGCGTGGGACGTACCGGGTGCGCGGCGAGGCGCCGGCGAATCTCGCCTGCCTGCAGGACTCGAGCGGCGACTTCGGCGAGGTCGGGATCTACGCCGCTCCGTCCCCCGGAAACGTCAGCTACGGGCTCGGCCTCAGCCAGACGGTCGACGTCCAGGAGGACGGCAGCCTGATCGATCCGGCGGAGCTCGCCTCGCTGGACAGGCGGGCGAGCGCCTACGTGGCCCAGGCACTGCCCGGCCTGGATCCCGAGCCCGTCGAGCACCGTCACTGCTGGGTCACAGACGTTCCGTGGAGCACGGACGGCCTGGCGGTCTGGGAGTGCGAGGGCATCTTCTTCGTGGCCGGTCACAACCTCTTCAAGCAGGCGCCCGGGCTCGGCCGTGCGCTGGCCCGCGCAGCCCTCGGCGAGGGCCTGCCGAGCGAGCTGCGGCCGGAGGCGCAGCTTGGGCAGCCTCGGTGAGCCCCACCTTGTTCGCGGCCGCAGGCGGCGCGGCGGCGCGCCACGGCGCGTTGGCCGTAGAGTGCCGGGACCCACGGGGCAGCAAGTCATGCCGAGGACGAAAGGAGGCAGGTGACCGGCTCTGAAGCGAAGGACCCGATGCCCGCCATGCAGGCGGTGGTCAGCGTGCTCGAGTCAGAGGGCGTCGACGTCATGTTCGGGATCCCCGGCGCGGCCGTCCTTCCCCTCTACAAGGCCGCACTCGAGCACAGCTCGATCCGGCACCTCATCGTCCGCCACGAGGAGGGCGGCACCCACGCCGCCGACGCCTACTCGCGCGCCACCGGGAAGATCGGGGTCGCAGTCGGCACCTCCGGGCCGGCCGGCACCAACATGGTCACCGGCCTCTACACGGCCTGGGCCGACTCGGTTCCGATACTCACGATCACCGGCCAGGCGCCTGTGCCGAAGCTCCACCAGGAGGCCTTCCAGGCGGTCGAGATCTCAGAGATCGTCAAGCCCGTCGTCAAGAAGAGCTACCTGGTCAAGGAGTCGGCGCAGCTGCCGTGGGTCTTCCGCGACGCCTTCCGGACGATGCGCGAGGGGAGGCCGGGGCCCGTCCACATCGACCTCCCGCTCGACGTGGCCCAGGGGGAGATCGTCTACGACGCCGCGGCGGACGCGCCCCTGCCGGTCTTCCCGACCGCGCCGAACCCCGCCGCGGTCGAGCGCGCGCTCGACATGCTGCTCGAGGCGGAGCGGCCGCTGATCATGCCGGGCGGCGGGGTGATCCTCGCCGATGCCTCGGAGGCGCTCGTCGAGCTGGCCGAGCACCTGCAGATACCGGTGCTCCCGACGCTGATGGGCTGGGGCTCGATACCCGTCGACCACCCCCTCTATGTGGGCCTCGCCGGCATTCAGACCCAGACGCGCGCGGGCAACCGGGCCTTTCTCGAGTCGGACCTCGTGCTGGCGATCGGCGCGCGCTTCGCCGAGCGCCACGTCGGCGACCCTGAGGTCTACCGGGGCGAGCGCCGGTTCATCCACGCCGACGTCGAGCCGACGCAGATCGGGCGGGTCCTGGCCCCCGACCTCGGCATCGTGGGCGACGCGCGCCTTGTGATCGAAGCCCTGCTCGAGGCCGCCAAGCGGCGCACCGAAGCGCGCGACGAGACGGATTGGAGCGAGCACACGCTCGATCTGCGGCGGCGCCTGCGCCGCAGGACCGACTTCGACGACGTGCCGATCAAGCCCCAGCGCGTCTTCCAGGAGATCAACGACTTCTTCGACGCCGACACCGTCTTCGTAACCGCGATCGGCCTCTACCAGATCTGGTCGGCGCAGTTCCAGGAGGTCTACAAGCCGCGCCACTACCTGATCTGCGGCCAGGCGGGACCGCTCGGGTGGGAGGTGCCGGCCTGCCTCGGCGCGAAGGTCGCGCGCCCCGACAAGACGGTCGTCGGCGTCGTCGGCGATTACAGCTTCGAGTTCCTGATGGAGGAGGTCGCCGTCGCCTGCCAGTACAGCGTGCCCTATGTGCTGGTGATGATCAACAACGCCTACATGGGCCTCATCAGGCAGGCCGAGTACAAGTTCGAGATGAACTACGGCGTCGACCTGGCCTACGACGACTCGTACGGGATGGACCACGTCAAGGTGATGGAGGGAATGGGCGCCTTCGGTCGCCGGGTCACCCGGCCCGACGAGATCGCCGACGCGCTGGCCTGGGCGGTCGAGACCTCGGAGCGCGAGCGGCGGCCCGCCCTCGTCGAGGTGCTGATCGAGCGCGAGGCCGACGCCGCGATGGGTACCTCGATAGACGAGATCCAGGAGTTCGAGCCGGACGATGACCGCCAAGAGGAGCCCGGCGGGGTCGCGGCCACCACGGGAGTCTGAAAGGGGCTGAGAGATGCCGAAGTTCGCCGCCAACCTGTCGTTCATGTTCTCGGAGGAGGAGTCGCTCCTCGACCGCTTTGCCGCGGCGCGCGAGGCCGGCTTCAGCGCCGTCGAGTACATGTTCCCCTACGAGGAGGAGCCGGACGCGATCCGTTCGAAGCTCGAGGAGAACGAGCTGGAGCAGGTCCTCTTCAACTTCCCCGCCGGCGACTGGAGCGCGGGCGACCGTGGGACCGCCTGCGATCCCGACCGCGTGGAGGAGTTCCGCGAGGGCGTCCAGCAGGCGCGCGAGTACGCGCGCGCGATCGACTGCGCGCGCATCAACTGCCTGGCGGGGCTGAGGCTCGAAGAGCGCTCCTACGACGAGCAGTGGGAGGTGCTGGTGGAGAACGTTCGCCACGCGGCCGCGGCGCTGGCAGACGACGGGCGCACGCTGCTCGTCGAGCCGGTCAACAGCTACGACGTCGCGGGCTTCCTGATCCCCTACACCGAGGACGTGGTGAGGCTGCTCGACGAGGTCGACGCCCCAAACGTCCGCTTCCAGTACGACTTCTACCACGCGCAGAAGATGGAGGGGAACCTCTGCGAGCGCTTCGACGAGCTGCTGGAGCGCATCGACCACGTGCAGGTGGCCGACAACCCCGGCCGCCACCAGCCGGGCACCGGCGAGATCGACTACGCCTTCGTGTTCGAGCACATCGACGGCTCGGGCTACGACGGATGGGTGGGCCTCGAGTACGCGCCCGAGGGCGATACGCGCTCGTCGCTCGCATGGGTGGACAGCTACGGACTGAAGATCTGAGGAGGTAGGGCGACGATGGAGAAGGTCGGGTTCATCGGACTGGGGATCATGGGCGGGCCCATGGCAGGGAATCTGCGGGAGGCCGACTACGAGGTGGTCGTCTACAACCGCACCGAGGAGAAGGCGGACGACTTCGTCAAGGACGGTGGGGAAAAGGCCTCGTCTCCGCGCGAGGCGGCCGAGAAGAGCGACGTCGTGATCACGATGCTGCCCGACTCCCCCCAGGTCGAGGAGATGGTCCTCGGCGAGGACGGGGTCGCGGAGGGGGTGAGCGAGGGCAAGCTCTACGTCGACATGTCGAGCATCGCGCCGGCCACCTCGCGCAGAATGCATGAGGTGCTGGAGGAGAAGGGTGTCGAGGCCGTCGACGCGCCGGTCTCGGGCGGACAGCCCGCCGCCGAGTCGGGTGAGCTCGCGATCATGGTCGGCGGAAGCGACGACGCGGTCGAGCGGGCCCGGCCGATACTCGAGGTGATGGGCAAGGCCGTGACCCACATCGGCCCGTCCGGCGCCGGTCAGGTGGCCAAGGCGGCCAACCAGGTG
>JALZII010000273.1 GCA_030860365.1 Actinomycetota bacterium | reverse complement strand
GCCTTTGCCTCCGTGCCGCTGCGTGAGTTGCACGACGCGGCGAAGCGGCTGGCCGGCGCCACCCTGAACGACGCGGTGCTGGCGGTGGTCGCGGGAGCTCTGCGCTGCTGGCTCCAGCGCCATCACGGGCAGCTTGGCCGCGTGCGCATCCGGGTGCCGGTGAGCCTGCACGAGGAAGGCGACGATGCGGGCAACCGCGACTCCTTCTTCTCCGTATCCCTGCCGCTGAACGAGCCCGATCCTGTGGCACGCCTAAGGGCGGCCCAGGCCGCGACCGCGGTGCGCAAGGCCGACCACGACGCAGAGCAGATGGACCACCTCCTGCGCGCGCTGGGCGGGATCTCGCCCCGGCTCGGGCGCTTCTGCGCGCGCCTGGAAGACAGCCCGCGCCGTTTTGCGCTCAGCGTGTCCAACGTGCCGGGTCCCCCAGCGCCCGTGACCGTGCTGGGGGCGCCGGTGGAGTCTGTCCACTCGCTGGCCGAGATAGGCGAGCGCCACGCGCTTCGGGTGGCGGTCGTCTCGATGGCCGGCCGGCTCGGCTTCGGCCTGTGCGCCGACCCCGCGATAGTCGAAGGCCTCGGGGAGATGGCCGCCGGGGTGGAAGCGGAGGCCGAGGCGCTGGTCCGGGCTGCCTGACCGGGGTGCACTGTGGCCTCACGTCATCTCTAGGAGCAGCGGCGCGTGATCGGATGGCTTCGGGCCCTTCCTGAAGCCGCGGTCGATTCCGCAGCTCTCCAGGCGTGACGCGAGCGGCGGCGAGAGCAGGAAGGCGTCGAGGCGCAGGCCCATCTTGCGGTGGAAGTGGCCCTGGCGGTAGTCCCACCAGGTGAAGCCCTGGTCGTCGGGATGCAGCTCGCGGAAGGCGTCGATCGTCCCCGCCTCCAGCAGGGCGGCGAAGCGCTCGCGCTCGGGCGGCGTGACGTGGGTGGATCCGACGAAGGCAGCGGGGTCGTAGACGTCGAGGTCGGTGGCGCAGACGTTGAAATCGCCCGCCACCGCCAGCGGCCCCTCGCTCAGCGCTCGGATGCGCTCGGCGGCAGCCTCGAGGAAGCGAAGCTTCTCGGCGTACTGCGGGGAATCGAGAAAACGGCCGTTGGGCACGTACACCGAGACGGCGCGCATCCCGGCGACGTCGACCTCGAGCCAGCGCGCCTCGTCGGCGGCCGGCTCGCCCGGCAGTCCCGCGCACACGCTCGACAGCTCCACGCCCCGCGGCACGGCCACCGCCACCCCGGCCCAGCGCCCGGCGCTGTGATGCTCGGCGTGGTAGCCCGCTGCCTCCAGCTCGAGGTGGGGAAAGGCGTCGGGCTCGGCCTTGGTCTCCTGCAGGAAGAGGAGGTCGGGCTGGTGAGCCTCGAGGAGTTCGAGCACCCGCGGCATTCGGGCCTTGAGGGAGTTGACGTTCCAGGTGATGAGTTTCACCGCGCCAGTATGGTCGCGGCGGTGATCGCCGGGCCTACGGAGGGCGCCCTCGCGGAGCGCGACGAGGAGCTGAGCCGCCTCGAGGCGGCGCTTTCGCGGGCGGAGGCCGGGGAGGGCGGGCTCGTGGTGGTCGAAGGTCCCGCCGGTATCGGCAAGAGCCGGCTGCTCGCAGCGGCCCGCGGCATGGCGGGCGCTCGCGAGCTCAGGACGCTGCGCGCCCGGGGCGGCGAGCTCGAGCGCGACTTTGCCTACGGGGTCGTGCGCCAGCTGTTCGAGCGCGAGCTGCTCGACCTGCCCGAGGCCGAGCGGGCGGAGGTCCTGTCGGGAGCAGCCCGCCACGCGGCACCGGCCCTGGGCATCGGAAGCGAGCTCGCCCCCCCGACTGGCGACGCGGCCTTCCCCGTGATGCACGGCATCTACTGGGTGGTGTCGAACCTCGCGAATCGCGGGCCGCTCGTGCTCGAAATCGACGACGCCCACTGGGCCGACGGCCCGAGCCTGCGCTTCGCGGACTACCTGGCCGGACGGCTCGAGGGCCTGCCGGTCTTGGCTCTTGTGGCCGTTCGGCTGCACGAGCCGGGGGTCGACGCAGAGCTGCTTGCCCGCCTCTCCGCTCAGGTTGGAGCCGAAGTGATCCGGCCTGTTCCGCTCAGCCCGGAGGGGGTGGCCACCGTGGCGGCGCGCCGCCTCGAAGCCGACCCGGTTCCCGGCTTCATCGACGCCTGCCACGCAGCGACCGAGGCAACCCGTTCCTGCTCTCGGAGCTGCTCGCCGCGCTGGCCGCGGACGGGGTGGCGCCGGACGCCGCCGGCGCCGAGCGCGTGGAGCAGCTGGGCCCCGAGACCGTTTCCCGTTCCCTGTTGCTGCGCCTCGCGGGCCTGCCGGCGGCCGCCGGAGAGCTGGCGCAGGCGGTCGCGGTGCTCGGCGTCGAGGCGGACCTGTCGCTTGCAGCCGCCCTGGCGGGCGTCCCGCTCGAAGCCGCCGGCCAGGCCGCCGACGCACTCTCGGTGGTGGAGATCCTCGCGCCACGCCGCCCGCTTGCGTTCGTGCACCCCATTGTGCGGCAGGCGATCTACACGGACATCCCTCCGAGCGAGCGGGCCGCCATGCACGCCCGCGCGGAGCAGCTGCTGCGGGACTCCGGGGCCGCCGGGCCCAAGAGGGCCGTGCACCTGCTCGCGACCGAACCGGCCGGCGAGCCCGAAACCGTGGCGGCGCTGCGCGAGGCCGCCCGGGAAGCCCCGGACAACGGCGCCGCCGACGTGGCGCGGCGCCTGCTCTCGCGCGCGCTGGCCGAGCCGCCGCCCGACGAGGCAGCCGCAGCCGTGCTGGCCGACCTGGGGGAGGCCGAGTGGCTGGCAGGCGACGACCTCGAGGCGGCAGTCACCCACCTGTCCGAAGCGGTCGAGGGCACGGCCGACCCCGACGAGCGGGCCGGCCGAGTTCTCGTGCTGGCCCGCGCGCTGTTCTCCGGCGGCCAGATCACGGCGGCCTTCGAACTGCTCGAGCGCGAGATCGCCGGCCTGGAGGGCGCAGCCCGCGAAGCGGTCATGCGCCTGGAGGCCGAGCTCGCCTCGGTGGGCCTTCTCAATCCACCCACGGTCGCCTTCGCCGCCGAGCGCCTCGAACGCTTCGTGGAACTCCGGGGCGACACACCGGCCGAACTGCTGCAGATAGCCAACCTGGCGTCCTGGAAGTGGCTGGCAGGCACGGCCGAGGAGGTGAGGGTCTTCGCCGAGCGTGCCCTGCGCGACCGACAGCTGCTCAAGGCCGAGGGCTCCGACTCGATCCCGGTTTACGAAGCCGTATGGGTGCTCGCCTACGCCGACCGCCACGACCTGGCGCTCGACCTGCTGAAAGATGCCCAGGCCGACGCCCGAGCCAGGGGCTCGGTGTTCGGCTTCACCGCTTCGTGCGCCATGCTCGCCCTGGTGGCGCTGCGCCGGGGGGCGGTGGCCGAGGCGGAGGCCGAAGCCCGCAACGGCGTCGCCCTTCCCGGGCTCCCCCCGTTCGTGGGGCCGGCGATCTTCGGCTTCCTCGGGCTCGCCCTGGTGGAACGGGGACAGCTCGAGGAGGCCGATGCGGCGATCGAGCAGAGCGGCTGTGGCCCGCATCTGCCGGAGCTCGTCCACATGAACCCGACCTTCTTCGCACGCGGGGCGCTTCGGCTGGCCCAGGGTCGCTATGAGGAGGCGCTGGCCGACTTCCTCGAGCTCGGCCGCCGCGACGAGCGCGTGGGCATTCGCAATCCGGGCGTGCCGTGTCGGCGCGGCGCAGGCGCAGGTCTTTTGCGGACGCATCGAGGAAGCTGCGCCACTCGTCGCCGAGCACGAGAAGGCGGCGCGCCACTGGGGCACCGCATCTGCGCTGGGCGTCGCGCTGCACGCGCGCGGGCTCCTGCAGGGCCCCGACGGCGTCGGGCTCCTCCATGAGGCTGAAGAGCTGCTGGCCGCCTCCCCGGCTCGGCTCGATCACGCGCGCTTGCTGGTGGATCTCGGCGTGGTCCTGCGGGTTTCCGGCGAGCACACGAGCGCGCGCGAGCCGTTGCGAACCGGGCTCGAGGTCGCGCGGCGACGGCGTTGGTCGAGCGCGCGCACGCAGAGCTGGTGACCGCGGGCGCGCGTCCCCGGCGGCTGATGTTCAGCGGTGTCGAGTCCTTGACCGCGAGTGAGCGGCGCGTGGCCGAGATGGTCGCCGACGGACAGACCAACCGCGAGGTGGCTCAGGCGCTGTTCGTGACCGTCAAGACCGTGGAAAACCACCTCGGCCGCGCCTACACCAAGCTCGGGATCGGCTCCCGCTACGAGCTCCCCCGCGCTCTGGCCGACCGCCTCTGAGCGAGTAAGGGCGGGCGCTCAGGCCTCGTGCCGGCGGGCCGCGAGGCCTCGGGGTCCTCCGGCTGACGCCTGGGGGCGGCCTGGGGGTAGCCCTCCAAAAGATGGGTGGCCGCCCCTCATGCGCATGGTCCGCGGAGAGTCGATGGTGGCCTGGACATGGCGACCACTGCCTTCACCGTCGAGATCGAGACGGTCTCCCAGCCCATCGCGGGCGCGCTGACCGACCCAGACGGCGAGCGGCAGGAGTTCGTCGGCTGGCTGGGGCTCGCCTCGGCCCTCGAGAACGCCCTCCGCGCCGCGGAGGAACAAACCACCGATTTAAGGAGGAACCCCAGATGACCAAGCGAATCGGCCGGCCTTCCCCGGCCCTCGTCATCTCCCTCGTCGCGCTCTTCGTGGCGTTCGGGGGCACTTCGTACGCCGCCCTGAGGGTCGGCTCGAAGCAGATCGTCAACAACAGCGTGCGGGGTAAGGACATCCGCAACGGCACCATCGCCGCGCGCGACGTCAAGCGCAACGGCTTGGGCGGCCGGTCGGTGAAGGAGTCCTCGCTCGGCAAGGTCAACTCGGCGGGGCGGGCGGACACCGCCGGCCGCGCCGACAGCGCGGGCAGCGCGTCGAGCGCGACCACTGCGCGGAGCGCAACCAGCGCGACCACCGCGGGCACAGCCACCACGGCCAAGCTGGCCACGGGCCTGGCGGCAAACACCGTCGGCAGCGGGCAGCTGCAGAGCGGCTCGGTCCGCGCGTCGGATCTCGGGACGATCGACACCCATCAATCGACTCCCAAGCCCATCGCGCCGGGCAAGGTCGAGATCGTCACCGTGGCCTGTGATCCGGACGAGCGGCTCATCAGCGGCGGCGGCTTGTGGACCGACCTGGCCGGCGATCCCGACGTCCAGATGGTGAGGAGCGCGCGCGTGGGCGGCGGCAGCTGGGCCGTCGGCGTGCGCAACAACACCAACGTCGCCCGCAACTTCATCGCCGAGGCCTACTGCATGGACCCCTGACCGACGCGCGTCGCCCTGGGCACCCATCCGTAGCATCGGGTGGGTGCCCGAGGGCGACACCCTCCACCACGCCGCAAAGCGAGTGGGCGCCGCACTGGTGGGGAGCGAGATCCTCGAGATCGAGACACCCCACCCGCGCCACCGTTTCGACCGCTGGCCCGAGCGTCTGTCGGGCCGCGCCGTGCGTCAAGTGGAAGCCCGCGGCAAGCACCTGTTCCTGCGCTTCGAGGGCGACCTCACGCTGCACTCGCACCTGCGGATGGGAGGGCGCTGGAGTGTCTACCACCGAGGCCAGCGCTGGACTCGCTCCCGCCACCGCGCCTGGCTGGTAATGCGCACCCCCGACCAAGAGGTTGTGCAGTTCGACGGCCCGGTGCTCGAGCTGATGACCGACTCGCGGGCGCGCTTCGACCTCCGGCTCGCCGCCCTGGGACCCGACATCCTGGCTGACGAGTTCGACGGGGCCCTGTTCCTGCGTCGCCTGCGCGAGGACGACCCCACGCGCGGCGTCGGCGATGCCCTGCTCGACCAGCGCATCCTGGCCGGCATCGGCAACGTGTGGAAGAGCGAGGCCTGCTTCCTGGCGGGCGTGGACCCCTGGCGGCGCACGGGCGAGGTGGACGACGACGAGGTGCTCGAGATCGTGCGCGGCGCGCGGCCCCTCATGCAGCTCTCCGCCCAGCGTGGCGGGCCCATCGTGACCCGGACTCCGCGCGACCGCCGCAACCCGCGCTCAAGCGAGGACAAGTGGGTCTACGAGCGCGGGGGGCTGCCCTGCCGGCGCTGTGAGACGCGCATACGCTCGCGCGGCCAGGGCGACGACAACCGCGCCACCTACTGGTGCCCGGGGTGCCAAAGGTGAAGCGGGTGGGCCACAAGGGCGCCGACCACGTGGCGCCCGGCAACACGCGGGAGAGCTTCGAGGCGGCGCTGGAGCACGGCGTGGACATGATCGAATTCGACGTCCTGCGCCTGGGCGACGGGCGCCTGGTCCTGGCCCACGACCTCGAGGACGCCGCCAGGCGCGAGCCGCTCACGCTCGACGAGGGGCTGGACATCTTCGCCGAAGAGGCCTACGCCGGCGTCGAGCTCGACGTGGACATGAAGATCCCCGGGTACGAGCGCGAGGTGGTCGAGGGCCTGCGCGAGCGCGGGCTGACCGACAACGTGCTGATCTCCTCGATGCATCCCAAGAGCCTCTCGCGCGTTGGGGATCTGGAGCCGGGCATCAAGCGCGGCTGGTCGGTCCCCAACGTGCGTCGCGACTACACCCGCAGTGTGCTCGCCCCCGCTGCGCTGGTCATCCTTGGGGTCTGGCGGGCGCGCCTTCCCGCCCAGGCGGCCGCGCGCCTGCGGGCGGGCCAGTGCGAGGCGCTGATGTCGCACTTCCGGCTGGTGACCCCGCGCCTGGCGCGGGCGGTGAAGGAGGCCGGCGGAGAGCTCTACGTCTGGACGGTGGACGACGCCGAGCGCATAGCCCAGCTCGAGTCCTGGGGGGTGGACGGGGTCATCACGAATGACCCACGGCTGTTCGCCCCGGCATGAGGCTCAGCCGCGAAGCGCGCGGGCCGCGTCGCTGGGACCGCTACCTGACGGTGCAGCTGGCGAGGGAGACGCCATCGCCGCCCTTGACGCCGGTCACGCCGGCGCGAGTGATCTGCCTGGAGCGCTTGGCCACCACCCAGCCACGGAAGACGCGCTTGCGTCGCACCACCGTCGTACTGCCCCGCTTCACCCGGACGCGCTTGATGCGGTAGGCCTTCTTCTGCCATTCGAGGTTGGCCACGCCGCGCACGAGGAAGGAGCCGCCCGGCGCCGGGGGGTTCACCTGGAAGGTGTAGCCGCCCTGGCGGTCGCGGCGGGCGGAGCCGAGGAGGAACTTGGGCGACCTCCCGCCGGTGACCGGCTGCCAGCCGTCGCGCATCGCGCTGTAGTACTGAAGGCGAAAGCGCGCGTACATCCGCTTGCCGGTGCCGTCGCCCGGCATGCTGGCCCGGATCCCGACGCGGTCGGGGAACGTGGGGCTGTCGCAGGCGTTGACCGTGGCCCAGAGGTCTTTGGACGGGGCGGCGCCGGCGGAGGCCGGCACGGCGAGGACGACGACCAGAAGGCCTAGGAGGGCAGAGCGGCGGGTCATTGTGGGGGTGTCATCGGCGATGGGTCCGGGCGGCTTGAACTTGGATTGAACGAGCGGTGCTCGGCCGACCAACGCTCGGCCTGCGTTCCGTCGCTATGGGGACGATTGCTGTGATGGATCCGCCGCCCCATCGTAGTAGGGGCGTGAACGAGGCCTTGGCGCAACCCTTGCCCGCCACCGCCGTGCCGCGCGAGGCCGAGAGCTTCGAGGCCCTCTACGAGCGCACCTTCCCGCGTGTATACGCCTACGTCGCCTCGCTGCTGCGCGACCGCGCCGCCGCCGAGGATGTGACCGCCCAAGCCTTCGAGCGCGCCTACCGCAAGCGCCGCGGCTACCGCGCCTCGCGCGGGACGATGGAGGCGTGGCTGTTCGGCATCGCCCGCAACGCCGCCCTGGACGAGCTGCGCCGCCGCAAGCGCCGCGCCCCCTTGGAGACCGATCCCGAGGACCTCGGCGTCCCCTCCCCCGACGATCACGCCGAGACCGCACTGCGCCGCGAGGTCGTGCGCGTGGCCCTCGCCCGCCTCGACGGCCGGGAGCGCGACCTCGTGGCGCTGAAGTTCCAAGGAGGGCTTTCGAACACCGAGATCGCAGAGGCACTCGGCCTCTCTGAGTCCAACGTCGGGACCAAGCTGCACCGCACCGTGACCAAGCTGAGGGAGGCCTGCCGTGAAGCGGCCTGATAGCCGAGGAGGGCAGCCCGAGGGTCCAGGGAGGAGCGCAGGCCGAGCGCCGGTCGGCCGAGCACCGGACCGATCGATCTCGGGCGAGGACCCCGGGCTCGATCCATCTCGCGATCTCGCCGTCCTGGAGGAGGTGCTGCGCGACGGTCGCGCCACCGCCTCCGACCCCGCCGAGCGCGAGCTGCAGGAGCTGGCCCTGGCGCTGCGGGCCGACTCCCCAGAGCCCGACCCCCGCTTCGCCGACGAGCTGTCGGAGCGCGTGAAGGCCGGCTTTCCCCGCACGGGCCGGGCGGCCCAGGCTCGAGAGACCGCCGCCCGGCGGCTCGCAGGCCTTCGCCGGCCGAAGCGCCTGCTCCCCGCCCTGGCCGTGGCCGCGACCCTGCTGATCGCGCTCGCCGTGGCCGTTCCACTTCTCAGCCGCGACCAGACAACCGGGGGGTCCTCGCTCTCGGCCACCGGCGAAAGCGCCGAGGATGCCGCCCCCCGGCGGCGGGAGTCGAAGGTCGCCCCCCTGCAGCGGGAGTCGCGCTCGGGCATGAGCCAGGCCCCCACGCCCGCCCCGCCCACCGGCACCGGCCAGGACTTCGACCCCAACCGCAGGCCCCGCAGCATCGAACGCTCGGCCTCGCTCTCCTTGGAGGCCCCCGCCGACGAGCTCGACCGGCTGGCCGAGGGCGTTGCCCGGGTGGCCGACCGCCAGCGGGGCTTCGTGCTTCGCTCCGCGGTCTCCAGCGGCGAGGAGTCCGGCGGAGGCAGCCTCGACCTGCGGGTCCCGGCCGAGCGCCTGCGCGACACGCTGCGAGACCTCTCCGCCCTTGGCAAGGTGCGCTCGCGCAGCGAGGGGGGCCAGGACGTGACCGCGACCGTCGTGACCGCCAGCGAACGCCTGGAGTCCGCCCGAGCCGACCGGGCCAGCCTGCTGCGCCAGCTGCGCCGCGCCGACAGCGACGGCCAGGCCGAGACCCTGCGTCAGCGCCTGGACACCAACGCGATCCAGATCCGCCGGCTGCGCTCCGACCTTCGCTCGCTGCGCCTGCGCACCAACTACGCCGCCATCAGCGTGACGCTCTCCGACGAGTCGCGCAGTGGCGACACCCTGGGCAGCCCCGACGACAGCACTCAGGACGCGCTGGACGACGCCGTCGGCTCACTTCAGGCCTCGCTCAACTTCCTGCTGCGGGCCCTGGGCGCCCTGCTGCCCCTGGGACTAATCCTGGGCGCCGTGCTCTTGGGCGCCCGCGCGCTGACGCGCAGGCGCCGCGAGTCCGCTCTGGCCTGAGTAGCGCCCCTCCGGCAGGGTGGGAGCCCGGCATGGAGACGACGAGATTGGGCCGGGGCAGCTGGAGGCCGAGGACGCCAAGGCCGCCGTGCACAGGGCGCTCGACCTGGGCGTGACCTTCTTCGACACGGCACAGGGCTACGGCTGGGGCGAGTCCGAGAGGACGCTCGCCGCAGCACTGGGCGACGACCTCAGGCGAGAGGACGTCGTGGTGGCCACCAAAGGCGGCCTGCGCATGGAGGGAGGCGAGCTGAAGCGCGACGCGAGCCCCGGCTGCATTCGCCAGGGAGTTGAGGAGAGCCTCGGCTGCCTGGGGGTCGAGGTCATCGACCTCTGGCAACTGCACCGGCCGGACTCCGAGACGCCGGCGGACGAGACCGCCGGCGCGTTGAAGGAGCTGAGGGACGAGGGCAAGATCCGCCACGTCGGGGCGATCGTCGGCGCGCGGAACCCCGAGCAGATCGAGGGCACCGCGCCCGCCGGGGACATCCGCCTCGACGACGACGTCAAGGCCGAGATCGAGTCGACCATGGGGGACGCAGTGGGTGTGGCGGGCCCCAGCCCCGAGGGGGTCTGAAGCGCTCCACACGGGGGAGTCCATTCGCGCCAATAGAGTCCTCGCCGTGGGCGGTGGCGAGGAGACCCTCCGACTGCTCTCACGGGTCGAGGTCTTCGCTGGCCTCGAGGCCCGCGAGCTCGAGCAGCTGGCCCGGGTGGCCGTGCCCCGCTCCTACGAGCGTGGAGAGGTGATCTTCCGCGAGGGCGATGGAGGCGACAAGTGCTACGTGATCCGGACGGGGACGGTGGTCCTGGCCCGAGAGCACGACGACGGCCGCGAGGTCGCCCTCGTCGAGCTGCGCGCCGGGTCCATGTTCGGCGAGCTGGCCCTCTTCGGCGGCGAGCGACGCTCGGCCACCGCCCAGACGCTCGAGGAGACCGAAGCCGTAGCCCTGCTCGGGGGCGACGTCGAGCGCCTGGTGCGCTCGCACCCCGACATGGCGCTCGCCATGCTCTCGAGCATGGCCGCTCGCGTGCGGCGCACCAACGAGCGCCTGCTGAGTCAGTCCTTTCAGACAGTGCCCGGCAGAGTCGCCGGGGCGGTGCTCTCCCAGGTGGTGGCCCGCCAGGCCGAGGGGGCGCCGCAGCAGGACGTGCTGGTACGGGCCACCCAGGCCGAGATCGCGTCGCTGGCCGGGACCTCGCGTGAGAGCGCGAGCCGCTTCCTGGCCACGCTGGCGCGGGAAGGAGTGGTGTCACTCGGGCGGGGCAAGGTGACGGTGCATGAGCCCGCGCGGCTTCGGAACTTCATTCACTGACCAGCGGGCGCGTATGGTCGAGCGCCAGCTGCGCAGGCGCGAGATCGCCGACGAGCGGGTGCTGAGCGCCATGGCCGAGGTGCCCCGCGAGGAGTTCGTGCCCGCCGAGCACCGCCGCCACGCCTACCGCGACGGCGCTCTGCGCATCGGCGAGGGCCAGACGATCTCGCAGCCCTGGATCGTGGCCAAGATGGCTGAGCTGCTCGAGCTCGAGGGCGGCGAGCGGGTGCTCGAGGTGGGCACCGGCTCGGGCTATGCGGCAGCCGTGCTCTCGCTGCTGAGCGCGGAGGTCGTGACCATGGAGCGCCACGCCGCTCTGGCCGAGTCGGCGCACGCGACGCTCGCGCGCCTGGGCCACACCAACGTGGAGGTGCGCCACGCCGACGGCTCGAAGGGGGCCCCCGATCGGGCACCCTTCGACGCGATCTCCGTCACCGCCACCGCGAGCGGCGAGCCTCCACGCGCCCTGCGCGAGCAGGGCGCTCCCGGCGCTCCCATCGCCCTGCCGCTGGAACGCGACGGGCGAGAGCTGCTGGTTCGCATCCGCGGGAGTGCAGTCGAAGCGGTCACCGCGGTGCGCTTCGTGCCCCTGGTCGAAGGGACGCAAGGGTGAGCCGCGAGTTCTCGAGCGGCGGCCTGGTGGTCCGAAGGTTCCGCGGTCGGCCGTTCCTCGCCGTGGTGGAGGTCAACCGCGGCAAGAGAGTCCTCTCCCTCCCCAAGGGGCATCCCGATCCCGGCGAGAGCGCCGAGCAGGCCGCTCTTCGGGAAGTGCGCGAGGAGGCGGGCCTGACGGCCGAGATCGCAGAGAAGCTGGGCGACGTGCGCTACTGGTACTCGCTCCACGGTGAGCGGCGCCTCAAGGTCGTGAGCTTCTTCCTGTGTCGTTACCGCTCGGGCAGCGTGCGCGACCACGACCACGAGGTGGAGGCCGCCCTGTGGGTGCCGCTCGCCGAAGCGCCGGCCCGCTTGGAGTACCGCGGCGAACGCGACATGGCCCAAAGGGCCCTGCAACGGCTCGGGATCACCGCTCGCTCGACTCAGTAGGCTGGCGCCCGCCGTGTACGTCCTCAACTTCTACTCCCCGGTCTTCGTCGACCAGCTCAGAAAGGGCCGCAAGACGGCCACGATCCGGCTGGGAGACAAGAGCCGAAAGTACGCCCAGGGGACGGTGGTGCTGGTCACGGTGGGGTTCCAGCACGCGCCCCGCGAGCGCATCTTCGAGGCCGTGATCGACACCGTCGAGGTCAAGCGCGTGTCCGAGCTCTCGCCCCGCGACGTGGAGCACGACAACCCGGAGTTCCGCCGCCTGGACGAGACGGTGCACTTCCTGGAGCAGCTCTACGGACGCAAGATCGAGTCCGACGACACCGTCACCGTCATCCGCTTCTCGCAGATCTCTCAGCGCCCGCCGGACATCACCGAGCGCCTGCGTCCCCAGGCGCCCTCACAGAACTAGCACCGCGCGCAACCCTTACCCCTCTGCCATCCAGCTCTCGGGCACATCGCCCTGCTTGCGGGCGATGAAGATCCGGTAGTCCAGCGGCTCGCCCGCGGCCGAAAGGCGATGCTGGTAGGTCATCCCCGCCTTCATCTCGATCGCTCCCTCACTGGTCATGTGCCCGATCAGACGGGAAAAGCCGCTGCTCTCGCCCTCGGCGAGGAACTCCTCCTTGATGTTGAAGGCGATCCAGCCGTCGTCGAGGATGAGATTGAAAGCCTCGGCAAACGCCCGCGTGGGGATGTCCCCGAACCCCAGCGCAGCCACGCACACGAGGGTGTTGAACTGCCGGTCGCGCAGCTCGGAGCGCGCCGCAGGGGGGATCTCAGTGAGATCGAGCACATGGTACTTGTCGTACACGTGGGGCCGGTCGCGCTCGGCGGCCTGGGCGGCCTGCTCGATTATGTCCACGGCCACGATCTCGGCGGCGCCGAGCTTGGCCAGCTCCTCGCCGACCATGCCGTTGCCGGCGCCCACGTCGAAGACCCGGAGGTCCGTGGCGTCGAGGCTCTCGGAGGCGAGCACCTCGCCCAGCAAGCCGGTCACCACCTGGGGCGACTGGCACTCCAGCTCGTCGTAGAAGATCTGCTCGTAGAGCCCGGGGTGCTCGTAGAGGTCGGCGTAGTCGTGGAAGCGGAAGCGCCGCAGCCTGCCGTTTCCGTTCACCCCGATCTCGGCCCACTCCTGGTCCTGGTCGACCGCCCTGCCGTCCGATGGAAATCGAATTTGGTACTTCGGACGTACGTCGGCAGTATTCGTGTCGGCCACGATTGAGTTCAGCCTCCTCGGTCGGGGTCCTCGCCCGGGCGGTTGGGCGCTTTTCGCGCACGGCCGCCATGCGCGACCCCACCGTCCGTAGGACATCTTACCCCTTTCGGGCGCCCCGGAGACGGGACTCGGGTTGTTGGCACTCTCGTTGCTAGAGTGCCAAGCGCACTGACAACGTCTCAGGACCGGAGGTTGCGTCCATGAAGTTGAAGCCTCTCGGCGATCGTCTGATCGTCCAGGCTCTCGAGGAGGAGGAGACGACTGCCAGCGGCATCGTCCTCCCCGACACCGCCAAGGAAAAGCCCCAGCGGGGCAAGGTCCTCGCCGTCGGTGACGGCAAGTGGGACGACGAGGGTGACAAGCGCATCCCTCTGGACGTCTCGGAGGGGGACGAGGTCCTCTACTCCAAGTACGGCGGCACCGAGGTGACCGTGGAGGGCGACGACCTGCTCGTCCTGC
>JALZII010000245.1 GCA_030860365.1 Actinomycetota bacterium | reverse complement strand
GCGTCCCACCGTCCGCGTTCAGGAACCCGGCGATCGTCTTCACTACCGCGTCCTCCATTCGCTTGTCCTTGCGCTCGTCTCGCAGGTTCCAGCGCGCCGTTGACTTGAACTCCACCCGGTGGGTCTCGTCTCCAGCGATCAGGTCGCTGGTCTCAACGGCGAAGAAGCCGGCCTCTCCACGTAGCTGCTCGGCGACCTTGGCCGCGAACTCGGGATCGGCGCGGATCTGCTCGAGCACTCCGGTCGTGACGTCGTCGACATCGATCATGGGCGCGGATGGCGGCGCAGCCACGGCCACGTCGCCTGCCTCCGCGCCCCCTTCTTCGTACACGCTGCCGCCGTCGTCGTAGTAGCTGGCGAAGATGTGGTTGAAGACGATTTCGGTCTTGCGCTCCCAGGTCCGCGGGTCGTAAGCGTCGGGAAGCTCGTCGAGGATGTCCTTGACCAGCCCTCGCGCCCGCTCGCGCGTCTCGGCCTTCTTGCGCCAGTCGAGCACCAGCTTCTCCTCGATGTGCTCCATCAGCTTGCGCGCAACGAGCTTGACCTCCTCGCGCTGCTCGTCGGTCAGCACTGGGTCGGGCTCGGTGAGCAGATCGAAGACCGCGAGCTCGGGTTCGGACAGGCCCTCTCGCACCGTTCGCTGCTCTTCCTCGGACAGTTGCCGCGACAGCGCCTGCAGACGGCGCAGCATCTCGTCCACGTTGAGACTGCCGGCGTTGTAGGCGTCGATCAGCTCGCGCAGCCGCTCCACGAGATCAACCCGCGTGGGGTTGCGGCGCGCCGCTGCCTCCACCCGGTCGGTCAGGTCGCCGAGCAGGCGCCTCGTGGACGATCGCTTCTTGCCCGCCAGCCGCGCGGCGAGTGCCTCGAAGTCGATCGCGTTCAGATCGATCAGCCCATCGGCATCCGAGCCGTCGGCCGCCGCACGGATCACGTACTCCTCGGCGCCCACCGAGCGGTCGAGGAGCTCGCGCACCGCACCAGTGACTCCCGAGATGTCAGGCACCGGATCGAGCGAGCGGATCCGCTCAGCGAGGTTGCGAGCGACGGCGACCAGGCGCACGTGCTCGCTCGCCGCCGGGTCGGGCAGAACCGCGGCGAACAGGCGGCGCACGAGATCGGAGCGCTCAAGGTAGCCACGGCGTGTCACGTCCTCCACCAGCAGCGCCTCCATAGAGGCGTCCCGGAGGGCGATGAACTCGAAGCCGTCGGCCCGGGCAAGGGCCTCGAGGTCCACGTCCCAGCGCTCTGAGTACTCCACCAGCTCGCCGATCGCCTCCTCCAGCTCGCCGAGCAGCGCCGACTTGTCGCGGATGATGTCGCTCGCGTCGGTCCCCTCGGGCCCGGCTGCGTAGACCGCCAGGGCCTCCTCCAGATGGCGAAAGACGCCGACGTAGTCGACGATCAGCCCGTTCTCCTTCTCGGGAAAGACGCGGTTCGCGCGCGCGATCGTCTGCATCAGCGTGTGATTTCGCATCGGGCGATCGAGATAAATCGTCGAGCAGGACGGTACGTCGAAGCCCGTCATCCACATGGCGACGACGAACACGAGGCGGAAGGGGTCGTTCGGGTCCTTGAACCGCTCGTCGAGGTCCTCGTCGTTCATCCGCCTGCGGTGCGGCGTGATGTCGAGCCCAGCCTCCGCAAGGTCGGCGATCTCGTTCTGAGATTGGGAGACGACCACCGCCGTCTCGGTCTCGCGCATGAACGCGATCTGCTGCTCGATGCCGACGCGCTCGAGCTCGGGCACCCGCGCGGCCCGCTCCTCGAGGTCGCACAGGTGCACCGCCCACTCCTCGGCCACGAGGGTCGCGCAGGCGAGAGGGTCGAGTCACCTTCGCGCAGCGCCCGTAAAGCTGGTCAGAAGCTCGCTCAGCGCGAGGCCCTCGGCCAGGTTCTCGGCCAGTGAGCGGCGGCCCTGCTCGCGCAGCCGGCGCCGGCGAACCGCTTCGTCCAGCTTCCATCCGTCACGCTCGGGGCGGGGTCGGCTCCGTCTGTCCGAGCTGTTCATGATGGCTTCAGGCTACGCCGCCGGGTCAAGTCAGGCGCTCGTCGGCGTAAGCCCTGGCCAGCCGCTTGGGCGCGCTGCACAGCCAGGCCTCCACGATCACCTCTTCGAGGTCGGTCCTCTCGATCTCGCCGAGCCTGACCAGCACGGCCGCGTAGCCGTCGAAGTGCGGGGTGGTGAAGAACACACCCGGATCCTCGGCCAGCAGGGCCTCCTTGGCGACGAGATGCTCCACCCTGGCCCCGAGGATCGGGCCCGCCGGCGCGTTCTTGCCCAGCGCCCGGTGGTCGGCCTTGCGCAGCGGTCGCTCCCAGACGAAGAGCTTCCCCCGCACCGTCCACTGCGCGAGGCCGCGCGACGTGCGCTCCTCGGCCTCCGGAAGGGCGAGGGACAGGGAGCGCACGTCGTCCCAGGTGGCCACGGCGCCAGAAGCTAAGCCCTCAGACAGAAGCCACCTCCCTCACCTGCGTGAGCCGCAGGGCGTTGCCGGAGGGGTCGCGGAACGACGAGTCGATCCCGTACGGGCGCTCCTCGGGCTCTTCGGAAAACTCGACCCCGCGGCCCTTGAGCTCCTCGCAGGAGGCATGGCAGTCGTCGGTGGTCAGGAAGATCGTGCCCGCGAAGCCCTTCGCCATCAGCGCCTCGACCTCTCCCTTGGTCTCCTCGTCCATGACGGGCGCGCCGGGGATCGCCATCAGCACGATCGTCACGTCCTCCTGGCCGGGCGGGCCCACCGTCAGCCAGCGGAAGTTGCCCATCTCCGGCAGGGTCACGTCGTTTCGGACCTCCATGCCCACCTTCTCGGTGTAGAAGGCCAGTGCCTCGTCCTGGTCGTGCACCCATAGCTGGGCGCTGCCGATCCTGATCATCCTGTGCTCCTTTGGTCGAGTTGAACGTGGCGGCGACGCTAATCGCGCGCCGACGGGCTGTCTTCTCGAAACGTGCGGCGTTGAGGGCGCCCGTAGGCGCGCACGACGCAGGCGGGCACTCGCGCATCGTCGGAGGCCGGCGGGTGGGCCGCCCGGTAGGCCGCCGGCGACATTCCGTAGGTGCGGCTGAAGCTCGAGGTGAACGAGCCGAGGCTCGTCAGCCCGACCGACAGGCAGACGTCGGCCACCGGGCGATCGGTGGAACGCAGCAGCGCGGCGGCGCGCTCGAGCCGGCGGGTCAGCAGGTAGGAGTGCGGCGACTCGCCGAAGGCCGCGCGAAACTCCCGGCTGAAGTGCGCGCGCGACAGTCCCGCCGCGCGGGCGAGGTCCTCCACCTCGAGCGGATCCGCGTAGCGGGCATCGGCCAGGTCCTTTGCGCGCAGCAGGTGGCGGGCGGCGGGGGCGAAGGCCACGGTGGGCGATTATGGCCGAGGGACCTGCCAGCATCACCCACCGTCAGTCATGAGCCAGCGTCTGCCAAGGATCGTCGACCGGCTGGACATCCAGCCCGGCGACCGGGTGCTCGAGATCGGCTGCGGTCACGGCGGGGCGGCGACCCTGGTCTGCGAGCAGCTGGAGACCGGCCGCCTGACCGCCGTCGACCGCTCGCCGAAGATGATCGAGGCCGCGAAGCGCCGCAACGCCACCTACGACGAGGCCGGCTAGCAGCCTGGCCGAGCCGCTTCAGTTCGCAGCCTTACTCCTCGCGGGCCTGCTGACGGGCTCCGAGCTTGCTTCGCGCGTGATGGTGCACCCGGCGCTTTGGCGTCTGGACCACCTCGAGCAGGTACATGCCGAACGGCAGGTCTACCGGCGCTTCGGCATGGTGGATCCCTTCCTCATGACGGCAACCATCGTGCTCTGCCTGGTCGCCGCCGGGGCGCTGGAAGGTGATCGGGCCACGCTCACGCTCGTCGGTGGCCTCTGCTTCGCCGTGATGCTGGCCATCACGCTGCTGGGCAACATGCCCATAAACCTGCGCATCTTCCGCTGGGAGGACGAGGGCGACGTCGAGGAGTGGCGCCGCCTGCGCCGTAGATGGGACCGCATCCACTCGGTTCGCATCGTTCTGGACGCCGCCGGCTTCGGCCTCGTGGCGGCGGGTGCGGTGCTGGCGTAAGCTCGTCTCGTGACGGGGGCATTACGACTCGAGTGGAGCAAGGCGCTGGACAGCCTGGTGCCCGACCGCATCGTCGAGCAGTTGCGGGAGGACGTCGTGATCAAGGTCGCGGTGCACGACGAGCCCATGCATGGCCGCGAAGTGGCCCGCTTTCTCTTCGGTGTCCTCGCCGAGGAGCTCGACGGGATGAACGTGGTGGAGGAGATCGTGGAGGGCGACCGGTCGGTGGTGCTGTTCGAGACAGCCATCCACGGAGTCGCGGCACAGGGGCTGAACGTGGTGAGGACAGGCGAGGACGGGCTGGTCGGCGACTTCACCGTCTTCTTCCGTCCGCTGGCCGCCCTCGAGCGGGTGTCGTCGGTGATCGGCGCTCGCATGGCGGAGCGCTTCGGGCCGCCGCCGGGCTGACCAGCTGCACGCAGGTCTTCGGCGCCACGTCGACGGCAGCGGCCTACTTCGGCCGCAAACGGGTAGAAGCGAGCATGCTCTCGAAATTGATGCGCCTCTTAGCCGCCAAGCGGCTGTTCGACATGGTCCGTGGTCGCCGCGGCGGGGGCGGGCGGCGGCGCTACTAGGGGGGCCCCGCCCTATCCGGCGGTAGGGAAGCGCCTGGGCGTCCTCCACGCCGTCGGGCACCGCCCAGTAGGCGCCCGGGTTAGACCACCGCACGCTCGGCGTATCCGCCGCCCCCACCAGCGCCACCACCCGGCGGCCATCGGGAAGGGTCCCCACCACACGCGAGGGGGATCATCGGCAGGGTGGCCTCGGCCAGATAGGAGTTCTCAACCTGATGGGTGTCCGCGTAGTTGACCCCCGCAGCCCTGACCTGGACGAGCTCGGCGCCCCGGGGCACCTCAGGCTCGTCCACCTCGCGCAGCTCGAGCACCTCGGGGCCGCCGAGCTCGTTGACCTGGATGGCCCTCACTTGTTCGACCAACAGGTCGGCATGGCGCTCGTAGCCGGCGCCGGCGAACGAGGGCCGGGCTGAGGTCGGGGGCACCCGGCTGCGCCCGGTCGCGAATATCGTCGTTCCCTCGAGGGTAGGCACTCACCTCAGTCTCCCAAGGAATGGAAATCGAATGGCAAGCCAGGTAAGCGAAAGGGAAGCGCGTGAGGTCGCCGAGGGGGCGCGCGAGCAGGACTGGCGGCTGCCGAGCTTCGGCAGGGAACTCTTCATGGGCAACTTCCAGCTGGACCTCATCCACCCCCAGCCCCAGCTCGAACCGGCCGCCGTCGAGAAGGGCGAGCGGTTCCTCGCCGAGCTCAGGGCCTTCCTGGTCGACACTGTCGACGTCCGCAGGGTCGAGCGTGAGGCCAAGCTGCCCGACGAGGTGCTGCAGGGCTTCAAGGACCTCGGTGCGCTCGGGATGAAGGTGCCCGAGCGCTACGGGGGGCTCGGCCTCTCGCAGGTCTACTACAACCGCGCGCTGACGCTGGCCGGCTCCTGGCATTCGTCCCTCTCCACCCTGCTCTCGGCCCATCAGTCCATCGGCGTGGCCGAGCCGCTCGTGCTCTTCGGCACTGAGGGGCAAAAGCAGAAGTGGCTGCCGATGGTGGCCAAGGATCACGTCTCCGCCTTCCTGCTCACCGAGCCCGACGTGGGCTCGGACCCCGCCCGCATGGGGGCAACCGCCACCCCCACCGAGGACGGCTCGGGCTACCTGCTCAACGGCCGCAAGCTGTGGGCCACCAACGGCGCGATCGCCGACATCGTGGTGGTCATGGCCGGGGTGCCCAAGGGCGAGAGCAACCGTGGCGGGATCAGCGCCTTCGTGCTCGACTACGCCTCCGACGGGGTCACCATCGAGGCGCGAAACCAGTTCATGGGCCTGCGCGGGATCGAGAACTCGCAGACGCTGCTCACCGACGTCTTCGTCCCGAAGGAGAACCTGATCGGCAAGGAGGGCCAGGGACTGAAGGTCGCCCTGACCACGCTGAACACCGGCCGCCTGGCGCTGCCGGCAATCTGCGTCGGGGTCTCGAAGTGGGCCACCAAGGTCGCCCGGGAGTTCGCGGGCGAGCGGGTGCAGTGGGGCCAGCCCGTCGGCAAGCACGAGGCAGTGGCCGAGAAGCTCGCCTTCATCGCGGGCACCTCGTTCGGCCTGGAGGCCATGCTCGACGTGGCCAGCCGGCTGGCCGACGACAAGAGCGCCGACATCCGCATCGAGGCGGCGCTGGGCAAGCTGCTGGCCTCCGAGCTCGGCTGGCAGGTGACCGACGAGCTGATGCAGGTCCGCGGCGGCCGCGGCTACGAGACCGCCGAGTCGCTCGAGGCCCGCGGCGAGCAGGGCGTCCCCGTCGAACAGGCGATGCGCGACATGCGCATCAACCGCATCTTCGAGGGCTCCACGGAGATCATGCACCTGCTCATCGCGCGCGAGGCCGTGGACACCCACCTCGCGGTCGCGGGTGACATCCTCGACCCCGGCGTCGGGCTCAAGGGCAAGGCCAAGGCCGCAAAGGAGGCCGCCGCCTTCTACCCCAAGTGGCTGGCCGGCCTGGCCACCGGCAAGGGCCAGAGCCCGAACGCGTTCTCCGAGTTCGGCGAGTTGGCCAAGCACCTGCGCTACGCCGAGCGAAGCTCGCGCAGGCTCGCCCGCTCGACGTTCTACGGGATGACCCGCTGGCAGGCCAAGCTCGAGCGCAAGCAGGGCTACCTGGGCCGCCTGGTGGACATCGGCGCCGAGCTGTTCGCCATCTCCTCCGCGGTGGTGTACGCCGACACGATCAAGCAGGAGCACCCCGAGCGCGGGGAGCAGGCCGAGGAGCTCGCGGATTTGTTCTGCCGCCAGGCGCGCCGGCGGGTGGACGCGCTGTTCGACGCGCTCTGGGCCAACGACGACGCCCGCAACTACGGGTCCGCCCTCAAGCTGCTCGAGGGCCGCTACTCGTGGCTGGAGCAGGGGATCTTGGATCCCTCGGGCGACGGCCCGATGATCGCCGCGCAGCCCGACGAGGCCGTGGAGGCCTCGGGCGAGGGAGCGTCGACCAACGGCTCGGACGAGTCGAAGGCCGCGAGGGTGCCGGTCTCGGCCAAAGTGCAGTAGAGGGAGACGAAGCCAGGTGACGCCTGGCTCTCAGGCGGGGGCGCCCACCTGCCGATGTGGCAGGGAGATGAACGTCAACGACCTCGTGCTCGTCCAGGGGATGAAGGACACGCGCCTGACCCTGGCGCGCTGGAACAAGGCCCCCTGGAACGTCGT
Organism: Actinomycetota bacterium; assembly: GCA_030860365.1. Taxonomy (GTDB): domain Bacteria; phylum Actinomycetota; class Thermoleophilia; order Solirubrobacterales; family Thermoleophilaceae; genus JACCZR01. The sequence goes on along the minus strand of JALZII010000245.1, from coordinate 1,441 downwards.
TCGTCCGTGGGTGGCGCTCAGCCTGGCCGTGGCGCTGAGCCTGCTGGCGTCGGTCTATGCGGTCTCGCGCCTCAGCACGCCCGACGGGCTGGGCTACGCGGTCCCGGGCCTCACCACCAAGCCCGGCTTCGGCGACTACGTGTACATCCTCATCCGCAACGGCCTCGTGCTGGCGCTGCACGCGCTGGCGTGCGTGGCGGGGTTCATGGCCGGCAGCTCGCTGCCGCTCGCCGCGTCGAAGCGCAGCGGCTTCTCCCGCTGGGTGCACGAGAAGGCCGGCCCATTCGCCATCGCCTTCGTGATCGCCGCCACGGCCTTCTCCCTGGCCACCCAGGCCTTCGTGCTGGGAGGATTGACCTCGAGCCTGGCGCCGCAGCTCGGGACCACCCCCGGCGTGCTCCTCGTCGGGCTGCTGCCCCACGCCGTCCTCGAGCTGACCGCGCTGTTCCTCCCTCTCGCAGCGTGGACCATCGCCAGCCGCAAGGGGAACTGGCACGAGCTGCTGGCAGCCACCTTGGTGACCACGGCCATCGCCGTGCCAGTCCTCCTCGTCTGCGGCGTGATCGAGCTGTACGTCTCGCCCGAGCTGACCCGGGCGCTGATCGTCAGCCGTTAGCCCTAAGCGAGGAGCGCAGGCCGGGCGTTGGCCGGCCGAGCACCGCAGCTTCGTCCGCTATCGGCGTGCGCGCACGACGCCGTCGAGCAGCTCCCAGTTCCCGCGCAGGGCGGTCTCGGCCACCTCCAGCAGGCGGTCGGCGTCGGCGCCTTCGAGGCGGTCCTCGATCAGCTCGCGTGAGTGCTCGGCGTGCTTCGCGTCGAGCTCGGCGTGCAGCGCGAAGTACTCGGTGGCCGGCCCCTCTTCGACCCCGTAGTGGCGGACGAGCCCGTCGAGCTTGGTCTTGGAGATCGCCGGCTGGGCGGCCTCCACGGCGTAGGTGGCCACCAGGCGCTCCAAGGTGGTCTCCCCGGCGGTCCAGGCCTCGGCGCAGGCACGCGTCTCCGGGCGCGGCTCGTGGCCGTGCTCGGCGCCCACGGCGTCACCGAAGGCGTCCCAGAGCTCGATGTGGGCGGCCTCCTCTGCGGCGTGCTGCTCGAGCTCGGCCTTCACCGCGGGCTCGGCCGCCCGGGCGGCGGCTCCCATGGCGTCGGCCAGCGCGATCACGGCGTGGCGGTACTCACCGGCGTAGAAGCCGATGTCCTCGCGGCTGAGGGCACCCTCGTTCCAGTCCAGGTAGAAGCGATGCTCGAGCACATTCCAGCGGTCGCGCACGGCGTCGAGGCGGGTGAAGAAGTCCACGTGTCTCCTTGGTCGGCGGCGGGCTAGCAGTCCAGCAGGCATCCTACGCTCTCCCGTGAGACCGCCTCCCGAAGACGAGCTGCACGCCCCGGAGTTCCCGCCGCGCATGGACTGGCTGAACGTGGCCTTCCTGCGGATGGACCG
>JALZII010000228.1 GCA_030860365.1 Actinomycetota bacterium | reverse complement strand
CTCGATAGTCGACGCTCACCGCCAGCGCGGGGGCGACCCGGCCGGGGCGGCAGCCGCGGCCGCGGCCGAGTTGCGCGAGATCGGGTGGCGCGTCGGGCGAGCCTCCTAGAGCCGGCCGAGCGTTGGTCGGCCGAGCACCGCTCGCGCGGTGGCCCGACAGCAAACTATCCTCCGCTGCGCGATGCCCCCTCGCAGCAGCACGTCCGCGCGCGTCCTGGCGCCCGTGGCGCTCGTGGCCTGCGCGGTCCTCTTGTTCCTGGCGATCGCCACGTCGGGCGGAGGTGACGGGAGCGAGAGCCGGGAGAAGGTCAACGGCTCGCAGAAGCAGTCGACCCAGTCGTCGCGGTCGCCGCGCCGGACCGCCCCGCGCCCGCGGGGCGGCACCTACACGGTGAAGGCCGGGGACACCCTGGGGGACATCGCCGAGAAGACCGGCGTTGAGATCGAGCAGCTGCAGGAGCTGAACCCACAGCTGGATCCCCAGTCTCTGGCCTCCGGCCAGAAGCTCAAGCTCCGCGAGTAGATGGGCCGCGCACCGACCCTGTGGCTGCTGTTCGCAGCCTCGGCGGCGCTTGCCCTCTCGGCGGGTGCCCCGATCGCCGGCGCCCAGGAGCGTCCTGCGTTGAGCGCAGCGGCCTCGGCCATCGTGGTCGACGCGCGCGACGGCACGGTGCTGCTGGCGAAGAACCCGCGTGCGCGGCGGTCGATCGCGAGCGCGACGAAGCTGATGACGGCTCTGCTGACCCTCGAGCGCTCGCGATCGAGCCGCGTGTTCACCGGGACCGCCTACCAGGCCGGCGCCGCGGAGTCGAAGATCGACCTGCGCCCCCGGGAGCGCATGCGCGTCGGCGACCTGCTGGAGGCCCTCCTGCTCGAGAGCGCCAACGACGCCGCGGTGGCGTTGGCTCAGGGCGTCTCGGGCTCGCGCGCGGCCTTTGTCTCGGACATGAACGCCCGCGCCGAGCAGCTCGGCCTGCGCGGCACCAGCTACGCCAACCCGATCGGGCTCGACGACTCCGGCAACTACTCCACGGCCGCCGACCTCGCCGCCCTCGCGCGGCGGTTGCTGCGCAATCGCCGCTTCTCCTCGATCGTGCGCATGCCCAGCGCGGAGCTTCAGTCCGGCAGCCGGCCGCGGACGGTGCGAAACCGCAACGAGCTGGTGCGGGAGGGCGTTCCGGGGGTCACCGGGGTCAAGACCGGGCACACCGGCTCGGCCGGCTACGTTCTCGTGGGCTCGGCGAGGGCATCCAACGGCGCGAGGGTGGTGAGCGTCGTGCTGGGGGAGCCGAGCGAGGCCGCCCGCCGCGCCGAGTCCCTGGCCGCGCTGCGCTGGGGCGTCGCGCAGTACCGCCGTGAGCCGGTGCTCAGTGCGGAGAGGGCCGTGGCCCGAGCGGGTGTGAAGCTGCGGGGCGAGCGCGTGGCCCTCGCTCCGGCGCGGGACCTCGAGTTGACCCTGCGCCGCGGGCAGCGGGCGCGCCGCCGCGTCAGGGCGCCCCGAGAGCTCGAGGGACCCCTGCCCGCCGGGCGCCGCGTGGGGACCGTGGACGTGATGAAGGAGGGCAGGGTGGTCCGGCGGGTCGCTCTGGTCACCACCGCCGATGTGCAGGCGGCGAGCCTTCCCCGCCGCTTCTTGAGCTCGCCCGCGGCCCCCTTGACGTTGCTGGCCGCGGTGGCGATATTTCTGGGAGTGGTGGCGCTGGTTTGGCGCAGGGCGCGCGTGGGAGGAGGAGTCAGGTGATCATCACCGTCACGCTCAATGCGGCTATCGACAAGACGCTGGCCGTGCCGAGCTTCCGCTTGGGCCACCGCCACCGGGCCGTCGAGCAGACCGCGAGGGCGGGCGGCAAGGGCGTGAACGTGGCCAGGGCACTGAAGGCGCTGGGCCAGCCGGTGATCGCCACCGGCGTGGCCGGGGGGCCCACCGGCACCCGCATCATCGAGCAGCTCACCGACGAAGCCATCCTCAATGACTTCGTCCGCATCCACGAGGAGTCGCGCACCTCGACCGCCGTGGTCGACCCCACTTCGGGCGAGCAGACCGAGATCAACGAGCGCGGCCCCGCGGTGACCGAGGTCGAGCTCGAGCTGTTCGTGGACAAGCTGCTCTACCTGGCCAAGGGCGCGGGCGTGTGCGTGATCTCGGGCAGCCTGCCTCGCGGCGTCGACAGCGGGCTGTACGCGCGGCTGGTGGAGGGCATGCGCCGCCTTGGGGTGATCACCGTGCTCGACTGCGAGGGCGAGCCGCTGCGGCTGGCCACCCGCGCCCAGCCCGACGTCGTCACCCCGAACGAGGTGGAGGCCGAGGAGCTGGTGGGCCACGAGTTCGCCGACGACGGGGACCGCCACGTCGCGGTGAGCGAGATGGTGGAGCTCGGTGCTCGCCAGGCGGTGATGACCCTGCCCAACGGCTGCCTCGGGCTGCTCGGCGATGACGGCGACGCCACCAACCCCCGCCGGCTGCTGAGGGTCACGCTCGATCCTCTGGAGCCTGTCTCGGCGGTGGGCTCGGGCGATGCCTTCCTCGCCGGCTTCGTCGCCGCCCGCTACGGCGGGCGCTCGACCGAGGACTGCCTGCGCTTCGCCGTGGCCTGCGGCGCGGAGTCCACGCAGCACTTCGGGGCGGGGGTCCTGGACCCCCGCGGGGTGGAGCGCCTGGAGGGAGAGGTCGAGCTCCAAGAGGTGGCCGCGAAGAGCCCGCAAGTGACGGGATAGAGCGAGCGGTGCTCGGCCGAGACCAATCGGTCCGGTGCTCGCCCGACCGACGCTCGGGCTGCGCTCCGGCCGAAACGCCCGGCCTGCGCTCCGTCGCTAGGGGTAGCCACCCGCTAGGCTCGGATTTTGTCCGCGCTCGAACCTAGGATGCCTCCATGGAAGTAGAGATCGGTCGGGGCAAGAAGGGCCGTCGCGCCTACGGCTTCGACGACATCGCCATTGTCCCCTCCCGACGCACGAGGGATCCGGATGAGGTGGACATCACCTGGAAGCTCGGGCCCTACCGCTTCGAGCTCCCGCTTCTGGCCTCGGCGATGGACGGCGTGGTCTCCCCCGCGACGGCGGGGATAGTCGGCGGCTTGGGCGGCCTTGCGGTGCTCAACCTCGAGGGCGTCTTCACCCGCTACGACGACGCCGAGGAACAGCTCGAGCGCATCGCCCGGCTCCCGAAGGAGGATGCGACCGCGGAGATGCAGCGCATCTACAGCGAGCCGGTCAAGGCCGAGCTGATCGCCGAGCGCATCCGGCAGATCAAGGACATGGGCGTGGTCTGCGCCGCCTCGCTGACCCCCCAACGGGTGCGCTCGCACTACGAGGCCGCGCTGGAGGCCGGCCTCGACATCCTCGTCATCCAGGGCACCGTGATCTCGGCCGAGCACGTCTCGGCCGACGAGTCGCGCCCGCCCGTGAACCTCAAGGAGTTCATTCGCGACGTGCCCGTGCCCGTCGTGGTGGGGGGCTGCGCCTCCTACGCCACCGGACTGCACCTCATGCGCACAGGCGCGGTGGGCGTGCTGGTGGGCGTCGGACCCGGCGCGGCGTGCACCACGCGTGGCGTGCTGGGCATCGGCGTCCCTCAGGCCACCGCCATCGCCGACGTGGCGGGAGCGCGCTCCCAGCACATGATGGAGACGGGCGAGTACGTCGAGGTGATCGCCGACGGCGGGATGCGCAACGGCGGGGACATCGCCAAGGCCTTCGCCTGCGGCTCGGACGCCGTGATGATCGGCTCGCCGCTCGCCCGCGCCTACGAGGCGCCTGGACACGGCTACCACTGGGGCATGGCCACCTTCCACAACTCGCTTCCCCGGGGGGCGCGCGTGAAGACCACCCAGAACGGTTCGCTGGAGCAGATCCTGCTGGGCCCCGCCCATGAGAACGACGGCACCTTCAACCTCATGGGCAGCCTGCGGACTTCGATGGCAACCTGCGGCTACGAGGACATTCGCACCTTCCAGCGGGCGGAGGTCATGGTGGCCCCCTCGCTGCAGACCGAGGGCAAGCAGCTCCAGCGCGATCAGGCGATCGGCATGGGCGCGACCTCCGCGGCCAAGGCGGCGCCGGCCGCCGACGGCGTGACCAACGGGATGCCCCCCAATCCTGAGGCAGCCCTGGTCGAGCCTTGAGCGACCTGGCGACCCCCGTCCCCCGCGCGGCCGCCGAGGGGGTCCCGGAGCCGCCCCCGCAGGAGACCGCCCGGGACGAGGTCCTCGTCCTCGACTTCGGCGGCCAGTACTCGCAGCTGATCGCACGCCGCGTGCGCGAGTGCGGCGCCTTTGCCGAGCTGCTCCCCCACGACACGCCGATGGAGGCCCTCCAGGCCCGCTCGCCGGGGGGCCTGATCCTCTCCGGAGGGCCGGCCTCGGTCTACGAGGAGGGCGCGCCGTCGCTGCGGCCCGAGGTGCTCGAGCTCGGGGTGCCGGTGCTGGGCATCTGCTACGGGATGCAGGCCATGGTGCTCGAGCTGGGCGGACGCGTGGAGTCGGCGCCCGTCGGGGAGTTCGGCCGCTCGTCGCTGAAGGTGCGCCAACCCGGCCGCCTGCTGGCGGATCTGCCCACCGAGCAGAGCTGCTGGATGAGCCACCGCGACGCGGTCTTCGAGGCGCCCGCGGGCTTCGCTGCGCTGGCATCGTCGGACCAGTCGCCGGTGGCGGCGGTGGAGGACGTCGAGCGTGGCCTGTACGGGATCCAGTTCCACCCCGAGGTCGTTCACACGCCCTACGGGGCCCAGGTGCTCGACCGTTTCCTGCGCGACGTCTGCGGGCTGCCGATGGACTGGAGCGCGGCCTCGGTGGTCGACGAGCAGATAGCTCGCATCCGCGAGCAGGTGGGGGACGGCCAGGTGATCTGCGGCCTCTCCGGCGGGGTCGACTCCTCGGTGGCCGCGCTGCTCACCCACCGCGCGGTCGGCGACCAGCTGACCTGCGTGTTCATCGACCACGGCCTGATGCGCCTCAACGAGGGCGAGCAGGTGGTGGCGGCCTTCCGCGAGCAGTTCGAGGTGCCGCTCGTGGCCGTGGACGCCGAGGAGCGCTTCCTCGCCCGACTGGCCGGCGTGACCGATCCCGAGGCCAAGCGCAAGGCGATCGGCTCGGAGTTCATCCGCTGCTTCGAGGAGGAGGCCGCCAAGCTCGGCCACCCGAAGTACCTCGTCCAGGGCACGCTTTACTCGGACGTGATCGAGTCCGGCGGCAGCGCCGGGGCGGCCACGATCAAGTCCCATCACAACGTGGGCGGGCTGCCCGAGGACCTCCAGTTCGAGCTGGTCGAGCCGCTGCGCTGGCTGTTCAAGGACGAGGTGCGCCAGGTGGGTGCCGAGCTGGGGATGCCCGAGCGCCTGGTCTGGCGCCAGCCGTTCCCGGGCCCTGGCCTGGCCATCCGCATCGTGGGCGACGAGGTCAATCGCGAGCGCCTCGACGTGCT
>JALZII010000227.1 GCA_030860365.1 Actinomycetota bacterium | reverse complement strand
CGCCGATCGAGGCGGTGGTCGACGTCTGGGAGCGCCAGCCGCTGTTCGCCGACCAGTCCGAGCAGCTGATAGCCGACCAGCGGCCGGGGCGGTCGAGCTTCAGCGGGGCGCAGCTGGCGCGCCTGCTCCGAAGCGCGGGCCAGGGCGTGACCGAGCCCGCCTGGCACCGCCTGCCCGTGCTGGAGGTGCCGCTGCTGGCGCTGGCCGGCTCGCGCGACGAGCGCTACCTCTCTGCCGCGCGGCGAATGGCCGACCTGGTGCCCAACGGCCGGGCGGAGGCGATCGAAGACGCCGGCCACGCCGCCCAGCTCCAGCGCCCCGACTCGGTGGTGGCGCGCATCGAGCTCTTCCTGGGAGAGCTCGAGGACTCCCACTAGGAGACCCGCTCCACCACCACGGCCTCCAGCGCCTCCGGCTCCACCTCCACGCCCAGGCCCGGGCCGGGCGGCACCGCCATGAGCCCCATGCGCGGGCGCGGCAGCGCGCGGGCCAGGCGGGCGTCGAAGAGCTCCAGCGTGGCGAGCCCGCAGGCCAGCGAAAGGCGCTCGGAGGCCGCAAGTTGGAGCGCCGCCGCGATGCCCCACGGCCCATCCAGCGTGCTCGACAGATAGGGCTCGAGGCCGCTGTAGCGAGCGGCGCGCACGGCCTCGCGCGCGGCCTCGAACCCCCCGGCCGAGGCCAGCTTGACGTTCACGGCGTCACAGGCGTGCAGCTCGGCGGCCACCCGGACGTCGTCGGGCCCGGTGACGGACTCGTCGGCGGCCAGCGGGACATCCACCTCGGCGCGCAGCAGCGCGAGCTCCTCGAGCGTGCGGCAGGGCTGCTCGACCAGCTGGAGGTCGAAGGGCGCCAGGGCGGCTATCGCGTTTCGGGCCTCGTCCAGGCTCCATGCTCCGTTGGCGTCCACCCGCAGCGCCGGCCAGGGCCCGATGGCCTCGCGAACCGCCGCCACCCGCTCGAGGTCGTCGGGCAGCCCGACCTTCAGCTTGAGGCACGAGTAGCCCTCGCGCACCGCCTCGCGCGCCCGCGTGGCCACCTCCTCCGGGGGACCACCGCCGAGCGTGCGGTTCACGGCGATGGCGATGGCGCCCGGCTCTCCCAGGGTCCGTCCCTCGCGGCGCGCCACGAGGTCCAGCCGCGCGAGCTCCTCAGCCGCCCGGGCCTGTGGGAGGGCCGCGCCGCCTTCGGTTCGCAGCTCGTCGATCACGGCCCCGAGCCTCACCCCGTCGTAGCTCTCCAGCGGGGCGGCCTCCCCGTAGCCCACGGCGCCGTCCGAGTCCTCGACACGGAGCACGGCCAGCTCGCGGGCCGACACCACCCCCCCCGAGGTCACGAACGGCTCACGCAGGGGCAGGGAGAGGCGAAGCACCGAGCGCGTCACGTCAGCACGACCCCCAGCGCCAGCAGCAGAGAGAAGACCGCGAGCAGGCGCCCGCTCTGGGCGAGGGCATGGTTGAGCGCGGGCCCGTCGCGCCGCGTGGCCACGGTGCGCACCAGCGGTGGCGCGAGCGGCACGGAGGCGAGGGCCAGCAGCACCCAGGGCCAGCCCTTGGCGATCGCCAGCGCCACGGGGACCGCCAGCGCCACCACAACCATGGCCGTGAACAGCCTGGTCGCGCGATCGCGGCCGAGCTTGACCGCCAGCGTGCGCTTTCCGGCGCGACGGTCGGTGTCCACGTCACGCACGTTGTTGACCACCAGGATCGCCGAGGCCAGCAGCCCCACCGGAACCGCGAGGACGAAGGCCTCCCAGCGGACCTCTTCGGTCTGCACGAAGTACGAGCCGGTAACGGCCACGATGCCGAAGAAGAGGAAGACGAACAGCTCGCCGAGACCCTCGTAGCCGTAGGGGCGCGGGCCGCCGGTGTAGAGCACGCCGGCCACTATCGAGACGGTTCCGATCACCAGGATCTCCCACCCGGCCACAGTCGTGAGGTAGAGCCCGCAGGCCACCGCGACCCCGAACGCCACGTAGGTTCCGATGAGCACACGGCGGGGAGGCATCAGCCCGCCGGCGGTCACCCGCACCGGCCCCAGGCGATCCTCGGTGTCCGCCCCGCGCCGGGCGTCCGAGAGGTCGTTGGACAGATTCGTCCCGATCTGGATGAACACGCTGCCCACCAGCGCGGCTGCGAACGCGAGCGGCCGGAAGACGTCCCCGGAGACCGCCAGCGCGGTGCCCACCAGCACCGGCGCGATCGCGGCCGGAAGGGTCCGCGGCCGCGCGGCCACGAGCCACAAGCGGGGGGTCACGGGCGCTTGGGGAAGCGGCCGAACTCCGGCCGGCGGCCCTCCTTGTAGGCCTCCCGTCCCTCTCGGGCCTCCTCGCTGGCGTAGAAGAGGAGGTTGGTGTCGTGCGCCAGCTGCTGCAGACCGGCCATGCCGTCCTCGGCCGCGTGGAAGGACGCCTTGAGCAGCCGCAGCGAGAAGGGAGAGAGGGCGAGCATCTCGCGCGCCCAGCGCACCGTCTCCTCCTCGAGGCCCTCCAGTGGGACGACGGTGTTCACCAGTCCCATCTCCAGCGCCTCCTGCGCGCCGTACTGGCGACACAGGAACCAGATCTCCTTGGCCTTCTTCTGACCCACCTGCTGGGCGAGCAGGGCGGCGCCGAAGCCACCGTCGAAGCTCCCCACGCGCGGGCCGGTCTGGCCGAAGCGCCCGTTGTCGGCGGCGATGGTCAGGTCGCACACCACGTGCAGCACCTGTCCGCCGCCCATGGCGTAGCCGGCCACCATGGCCACGATCGGCTTGGGCAGCCGGCGCATCTGCACGTGGAGATCGGTCACGTGGAAGCGCCCGACACCCTGGCCGGCAGTCATGTAGCCGGTGTCCCCGCGCACCCGCTGGTCGCCACCCGAGCAGAAGGCGAGTGGCCCCTCGCCCGTGAGCACGATCACCCCCACCGTCGAGTCCTCCCGGGCGCGATCGAGCGCGTCGGAGAGCTCGATCAGCGTCTCGGGGCGGAAAGCGTTGCGCACTTCGGGGCGATCGATGGTGAGCTTGGCGATTCCCTCCGCCGTCTCGAAGCGGATGTCCTCGTAGTCGCCGGCAGGCTGCCAGTCGGCGGCCGGTCGGATCTCGCGGCGGGCCTGCTCCTCGGTCCAGGCGGCGGTGTCGCTGGCGGCCATGAGCGACCTACGATACGGCCCTCTGGACGACTGGATCGCCTCCGCTGCCGCACGCCGGCCCGACCATCCGGCCCTCATGGCCGGCGGGCGCACCCTGACCTACGCCGAGCTCGACCGGGAGGTCGGCGACCGGGCGCAAGGCCTGAGCGGGCCGACGGTGCTGCCGGGGCCCAGTGCCGAATTCGTGATCGCCCTGCACGCCTGCCTGCGTGCTGGGGTGACCGCGGTGGCGCTCGATCCGCGGTGGCCGGCTCCGTGCGCCGAGTTGCTCGGGGGCGCCGCCACGGTGCTCTTCACCTCCGGCACCACCGCCGAGCCGCGGCCCGTGGCGCTGAGCGCCGCACACCACGAGGCCGGCGCGCGCGCTCTCGGGGAGCGACTGGGCCTCGGGCCCGGGGACCGGTGGCTGTGCGCGTTGCCCACATGGCACGTGGGCGGGATGGCCATCGTCGTCCGCGCCGCCGTCTTCGCGGCCACCGTGGTGATCCACGAGCGCTTCGAGCCCCAGCGCGTGCGCGACGAGCTGGCCGCGGGGGATATCACCCACGTCTCCCTGGTGTCGACGATGCTCGGTCGTCTCGGGCCCCTGCAAGCGCCCGCGCTGAAGGCGCTGCTTCTCGGTGGCGGACCTATTCCGGCCCAGCAGCTCGAGGGCGACCTGCCGGTCGTGCCCACCTACGGCATGACCGAGACCGCCTCGGCGGTCGCCACCGGAGCGCCGGGGGAGCCGCTGCCCGGCGTGGAGCTGGGGATCGCCGCGGATGGGGAGATCCTGGTCCGCGGCCCGATGGTGGCCGGCGAGGGGTGGCTGCACACCGGCGACCGAGGAAGCATCGACCAGCGCGGCCGCCTGACCGTCGAGGGGCGGCTCGTCGACACGATCATCACCGGAGGGGAGAACGTGGCGCCCGCACGCGTGGAGGCGGCGCTCGAGACCCATCCCGCGGTGGCCGAGGCGGGCGTGGTCGGGGTTCCCGATCCCGAGTGGGGGGAGGCGGTAACCGCCTTCGTGGTGGTTCGCGAAGCTCTCACCCATGAGCGGCTGATCGCCCACGCGAGGAGAAGGCTGGCCCCGCACGAGGTCCCCAAGTCGCTGCACTTCGTGGAGCTCCTTCCCCGCAACGACCAAGGAAAGGTCGTGCGCCGGCTCCTTGGCGCGTAGATCACGGTGCAGGCAGCCAAGACGAAAATCGATCGTGAGGCCACGGAGAGTGTGCTCAGCGCTCCGCGGCCGCGATGGCGGCCCGGGCGAAGGCGCGCAGATCGTCCAGGTGGCCGAGTGCTTCCCAGATCAGGCGGTCCTCGACATCGGCGTAACCGTGGACCAGGAGGTTCCTCAGTCCGGCCGAGCGCCCGAGGCGCCGGGCCAAGTCCCGGTCGATCACCCGCGCCACGCCGAGGCTCTCGAAGACGCCGCGGTAGTCCTCGGCGGGCTGAAGGCCGAGCTCGGCTATGAGATGAGCGCCCGTGTCGATGCAGATCTGCAGGGCAAGCTGCAGGGCCCGCTCGGTCTTCAGCCGCAGGTCGAGATCGGTCAGGTACGTGCTCTCTCCCCCCTCACGGGCGGCCTCGAGCAGCGCGAGCATGCGGTCGAGCCGCCCCAAGCGCTCGTGAATGCGGTCAGGGTCGACCAAAGCGTCCCTCCGCAAGCCGGTGGCGGAGCCCGCGGGCAAGCTCGTCCCTCAGCAGGGCCGTGTCGAGGTAGCGCAGCTGCGCCCATGCCTCCAGGTGCACACGCGCGCGCGGATCGCGGTCGACCAGCAGCCGGCGTTGGCTCAGCGCCCGATGCTGGAGCAGGGGAGGGGCGTCATTCAGCACGAGCAGGTCGAGCGCCTCGGTCGCGAGAGCGGCACAGGCTGCGGCGGTGAGCTCCAATCGAAGCTCGAGGCGACGGCCGCGGTCGAGAGCCGGATCGAGCCAGATGGAAACGTCCACGTCCGAGAGAGGACCTGTCGCGCCCGTTGCTTGAGAGCCGAAAAGCGCCGCCGCCACCACGCCGTCGCGTTCCAGGGCAGCGGCGAGCCCGCTGATCGCTTCGGGCGAGAGGACCACGTCAGTCACGTGACCATCGTGGCGCATCCTTGAGACGAAACCGCCCCGGTAGAGTCCCCGCCCCGATGATCTACGACGACGACGCCGACCTCGGGCTGCTCGAAGGGAAGACCGTCGCCATCCTCGGCTATGGCTCGCAGGGGCACGCGCACGCATTGAACCTCAAGGACTCGGGAGTCGACGTCGTGGTGGGCCTGCGCGACGGCTCGGCGTCGGCCGAAAAGGCTCGCGGGGACGGCCTGCGCGTGGAGTCGGTGGCCGACGCCGCCAGCGAGGGCGACGTGGTGATGGTGCTGCTGCCCGACGAGAGGCAGAAGGCGATCTGGGAGGGCGAGATCGCCGACGGCGTCGCGCCCGGCAACCTGTTGCTCTTCGCCCACGGCTTTGCGATCCACTTCGATCAGATCGACCCGGGGCCGGAGGTCGACGTGGGCATGGTCGCCCCGAAGGGCCCGGGGCACCTGGTCCGTCGCCAGTACGTGGCCGCCGAGGGTGTGCCGGGGCTGATGGCGGTGCACCGAGACGCCACGGGCAACGCGCGCGACCTGGTTCTCGCCTACGCCAAGGCCATCGGCTGCACGCGCGCAGGCGTGATCGAGACCTCCTTCAAGGACGAGACCGAGACGGACCTCTTCGGCGAGCAGGCCGTGCTCTGCGGCGGCGTGACCGAACTGGTGCGCGCCGGCTACGAGACGCTCACCGACGCGGGCTACGACCCGCGCCTGGCGTACTTCGAGTGCCTGCACGAGCTCAAGCTGATCGTGGACCTGATGTACGAGAAGGGCATCACCGGCATGCGCTACTCGATCTCGAACACCGCCGAGTACGGGGACCTCACCCGCGGGACGCGCGTGATCACCGAGGAGACCCGCGAGGCGATGAGGAAGATCCTCGCCGAGATCCAGTCCGGCGACTTCGCCCGCGAGTGGATCGCCGAGAACGAGGCGGGCCAGGAGAACTTCCAGCGGATGCGCGAGGCCGGCCAGAGCCACCAGATCGAGCGTGAGGGCAAGGCGCTTCGCTCGCAGATGGACTGGATCGACCAGGAGTTCTGATGGACGAGGGCCCGCGCGACAGCGACTTCCTGCCGCCCGAGGCCCCGGGCCCCGAGCCCGATCTGGGGCAGGCGGGCCAGCCTCAGCAACCCCATCAGGACACCACCCAGCAGCTGCCCCAGACCCAGCCGACCCAGCCCTATGGACACCAGCCCCCCCCGCAGGGCGGGGCACCTCCCCTGCAGGGCTGGGGCCAGCAGCCGCAGGGCGCCGACCAGCAGCAGGGCTGGGCGCAGGCGCCCGGCTACGGGCAGCCCCACGGCCCCCCGCACGGCTGGCAGAGCCAACCCCCGCACGGCTGGCAGAGCCAACCCCCAGGGGGCTGGCAGCAGCCGGGCTGGCAGGGCCATCAGCAACAGGCCTGGCCGGCCCAGCAGCCGTGGCAGCCTCACGCCGCCTGGGCCACCGGGCCAAAGGAGCCCGACAACACGCCGGCCGTTGCGGGCTTCTCGCTCTCGCTGGTCGGCGGCGGGCTGCTGTTCTTCTTCGCCGGCCTGAGCACGATCGTCTCGCTCGGGCTCGCCATAGCCGGAATCATCTACTCGCGCAAGGGCCGGGCGATGGTCGACCAGGGCAAGACGACCAAGCAGCGCGGCCTCGCCCAGGCCGGCTTCATCATCGGGATCGTCTCGGCCGTCCTGTCGGTCCTCGCGACGGCGTTCTGGATCCTGTTCTTCGTCCTGCTGGCGACCAACGATGAGTTCCGCCGCGAGCTCGAGAACAGCGACGGGAGCCCCATCTCGGCGGACCTCTCGATCGGCCTGTTGAGGGGCCTGTTCTCGCTGCTGGGCTGACCCAAAGCGCCTCCCGGGCCTTCGCTAAGGTCGTCAACCCCATGGCGAGCCCCTACCTCAAGCAGTACCTCATGACCGCGGGCCCGACGCCGCTGCCGCCGACGGTCTCGCAGGTGATGGCCGAGCCCATCCTCTACCACCGCTCGCCCGCGTTCATCGAGGTCTACGCCCGCGCCCTCGGGCGCCTGAAGCTGGTCTTCGGTACGCAGAACGAGGTGCTGGGCTTCGCCTCGTCGGGCTCGGGCGCCATGGAGTCCGCCGTGGCCAACCTCACCCGTCCGGGCGAGCCGGCGCTGGTGGCCTCGTGCGGCAAGTTCGGCGAGCGCTGGGCGGAGCTCTGCGAGGCCTACGGCGCCGAGCTGGTTCACCACGACGCGGGCTGGGGTCAGAAGGTGGAGCCCGCCGACCTCGACCGGCTGCTCGGCGAGAACCCCGGCGTAGAGGTGGTCTTCACCACCCTCTCGGAGACCTCGACCGGCGTGGTCAACGACGTTCGCGAGCTGACCGACGTGGCCCACCGCCACGGCGCGCTGATCGCTGTCGACGCGATCTCGGGAGTGGCGGCCGTGCCCATCCCGCAGGACGAGTGGGGCGTCGACGTGGTGGTGTCGGGCTCGCAGAAGGCGCTGATGTCGCCGCCGGGGCTGGGCTTCGCGAGCCCCAACGAAGCCGCCCTGGGCCGCGCCGCCACGGCGCCACGGCGCGGCTACTACTTCGACTGGCTGAAGACCGTCGCCGGCCAGCGCAAGGATCCGCCCGACTCCCCCTTCACGCCCGCCGTCAGCGCCTGGATGGCGCTGGACGTGGCGCTGGGGATGATCGAGGAGGAGGGCCTGGATCAGGTCCTCGAGCGCCACCGCCTGCTGGGCCGCGCCGCGCGCGCCGCCGCGGGCGCGCTGGAGCTCGACCTGTTCGGCCTCCACGACGACGGCGCCAACGTGGTCACCGCCATCACGCTGCCCGAGTCAGTCGACGGCTCCAAGGTGCCGAAGACCATGCGCGACCGCTACGGCGTCACCATCGCCGGCGGCCAGGGGCAGTTGAAGGGCAAGATCGCCCGCATCGCCCACTGCGGCTACTTCGGGGCGTTCGACGTCGTCACGGCGTTCGCTGCCTTCGAGATGACCCTGCACGACCTCGGCGCGGAGGTCGAGCTCGGCGCCGGGGTGGGGGCCGCCCAGCGCGTCTTCCTGGAAGCAGGCGTGCCCGCGGCCGCGCCTGCGTGACCCGATCGCCACAGCCGCCGAAGGTCCTCGTAGCGGAGAAGATCGGCGACTCCGGCCTCGACCTGCTGAAGCGCGCCGGCTTCGAGGTCGAAGTCAAGACCGACTGGGCCGACGGCGAGCTCGCGGAGCGAATCGGCGAGTACGACGGCATCCTCATCCGCTCGGCCACGAAGCTGACCGCCGACCTGCTGGAGCGCGCCCACCGCCTGCGGGCCGTGGGCCGGGCCGGGGTGGGGGTGGACAACGTCGACGTGGAGGCAGCCACGCGACGTGGCGTGGTGGTGGCCAACGCCCCGCAGTCGAACGTCATCACCGCCGCCGAGCACACCATGGCCCTGCTCCTGGCGCTCGCGCGCAACGTGCCCCAGGCCCACGCCTCCCTGAGCTCGGGCATCTGGGACCGCTCGAGGTTCAGCGGGGTGGAGCTCTACGAGAAGACGCTCGGCATCCTCGGGTTCGGCCGCATCGGCCAGCTCGTGGCCCAGCGAGCGCGCGGCTTCGGGATGAAGGTCCTCGCCTTCGACGCCTTCGTGGCAGAGGATCTCTTCGCCGAGCTTGGAGTCCAGCGCGCCGCGTC
>JALZII010000177.1 GCA_030860365.1 Actinomycetota bacterium | reverse complement strand
CGGCCGCGACGAGATCGAGGGCCGCAGCGGCGAGGTGCGCAAGCGCGGCACCGACGCCGCGCGCAAGGCGCGCGACCGCGCCACCACGGCGGCCGACCCGGTCTTCGTCCAGGCCGACCGCGCTCGCCGGGTGGTCGGGGTCGGCCCGAGCTTTCCCGTCTCCGGCTACGACGACCTGACCGCAGCGCAGGTACAGGACCGGTTGGGAACGCTGAACCCCGCCGAGCTGCGCAAGGTCCGCGACTACGAGCGCCGCAATGCGAACCGAAAGACGGTGCTCAACGCCATCGCACAGAAGCTCGGTTAGCCTCCCGGCGCGGGCCGCCCGAGCGGACGTTCGCCGGCGCGCGGTGGGGGACGCTCGTCCGAGGCCGGGGCTGGAGGCTCCCGGGGGCTAATACTGTGGGGGTGAGCACCCCCGCTCGTCCTGCCACCTCCCGCCCGCGGCGCGACGCCGAGCTCGAGGTGGGCATCCATGCCCTCGCCCACGGCGGCGCCGGCGTGGGTCGCGCGGACGAGGGGTTCGTGGTCTTCGTCCGCGGCGCCGTCCCGGGCGACCGCGTGCGCGTACGGGTTCGCAAGGCCAAGCGCACGTTCGCGGAGGCCGACCTGCTCGAGGTGCTCGAGCCGAGCCCAGAGCGCATCGAGCCCCGCGCCGCCCACCCCGGCGCGCCGTGGCAGGTGCTGCCCTACGAACGCCAGCTGCAGGAAAAGGAGCGTCAGGTCGCTGACGCGCTGACCAGGCTGGGCGGGTTCGAGGAGCCGCACGTCGAGCGGATCGTCCCGGCCGTCAGCCAGTGGCGCTACCGCAACAAGGTGGAGTACTCGTTCGGGCCCGAGCTCGAGCTGGGGTTCCATCGCGCCGGGCGGTGGGACCTGATCGACGAGGTGACCGAGGACGTGCTGGCCTCCGAGCGCGTGGACGAGCTTCGCCGGGCCGCTGCCGGCTGGGTGCGCGAGGAGGGTCTCTCCGCCTACGACCGCGGGGACCACAGCGGGCTTCTGCGCAACCTCGTGGTGCGCGAGGCCAGGCGCACGGGCGAGCTTCAGGCACGGCTGGTCACGAGCCCGGGCGACTTCCGGGCGCTGGAGCTCGCCGCTGCCCTGCCGGCCGACAGCGTGCTGTGGACGAAAGCCGCCGGCGTGGGCGAGACCACGCGCGGGGGCAAGACGGAGGTGCTCAAGGGTCGCGGCTCGCTCGAGGAGGAGCTCAGCGACCTGCGCTTCTCGATCTCACCCGACGCCTTCTTTCAGACCAACACCGAGATGGCCGAGCTTCTCTATGCGAGCGCCGCGGAGCTTGCCGGGCTGACCGGCCGCGAGCGGGTCGTGGACCTCTTCTGCGGCATCGGCACGATCGCTCTCGTGCTGGCCCTCGAGGCGCGTGAGGTGTGGGGCGTAGAGGTGACCGAGAGCGCGGTGGCCGACGCCATCGAGAACGCCAAGCGAAACGGCATCGACAACGCGAGCTTCTTCGCCGGCGACGTGCGCACCGCGATGCGCCCGCTGCTCGAGGAGTCCGGCAAGCCCGACGTGGTGGTGATCGACCCGCCGCGTGCGGGGCTCTCGCAGAAGGTGGTGCGCCGCGTGCTGGAGGCCGAGGCGAAGCGGATCGTCTACGTCTCCTGCAACCCGACCACGCTGGCGCCCAACGCGCGCCAGATGGTCGACGCCGGCTACCGCCTCAGCACCGTCCGCCCGGTGGACATGTTCCCGCAGACGCCGCACATCGAGTGCGTGGCGCTGCTGGAGCGCAGCCCGTAGCGGGAGGAGCGCAGGCCGGGCGTCCTCGGCCGGAGCGCAGCCCGAGCGTGGGTCGGGCGAGCACCGGACCGGCCGTCTCGGCCGAGCACCGCTCGGTCTTAAGGAGGCGGGGAGGCCTGGGTGGCGGGAGTCGGCTTCGTCGATCCCGAGGAAGACGACGAGCTCTTGGAGGAGCCGTCGTCGCTGCTCTTGGAGGACTTGGGGGCCGGGCCGCCGTCCGAGACCATCGCGTCGGCGGAGTCCGCCAGCCCCAGGGCGGCGAGTCCTCCGAGGAGGGCGGTCTGCGACTTGAAGCTGAATGTGACCCAGGTGCCGCCGGGCTAAACAAGCGCCCGCGCCCGCGGCCTGCACCGCACCCCTCTCCTTGGATCGCGAGCGTCAGTACGGCGGGAAGTCGGCGTACCAGTCGCCGAGGGCGCGGAAGGCGTCCCAGAACGAGCGCTTGTCCTGCTCGTCGTCCAGCGAGGCATCGATGTCCGGCACGAAGAGGACGTCGCACGACGCGGTGAGCTTCCGGACCTCGCCCGGCGTGGGCTGGACCTGCACGGCCATCGGCACCCGCAGCGCGTTCAGCTCCTCGCGGGCCTCCTCGCCCATCACCACCACCATGCGCGGCTGGACCACCGCAAGCTCCTCCAGAACCCGCGCGCGACACTCGGGGGCCGATTGATCGGTGTCGTGCACCGGGCACTTCACGAAGACCGTCCCGTAGACGGCCAGCGGATCGATCCCCAGCCGCTTGAAGCTCTTCATCAGCGCGCTGCCCGCCCGCCCGTAGAAGGCCACGCCCTCCTCGATCTCCGAGGGTCGCGGCGCGAACTTCAGCAGCATGATGTCGGCTTGGGGGTGCCCCGAGCCGAGCACCGGCATGAGGTTCCCACGCGGGCAGTGCTCGCAGGACTGGATCTCCCGCGTGAGGGAGTTCAGCTCCCGTATCGCCCGCTCCAGGTACTTCTCGCGAATCTCGTCATCGGTGGCGGGCATCCGGCCAAGAGGATTTGACGGGGCCCCGGTCCCTCCTCTTGCCTGCATCACCTCTTGCTCTTCCGGGGCTTGGCCGGGGTCTTGGTCTGCAGGAACTTCAGGGCCTGGACGTAGACGAGGCTCTGGCGCTGGCGCATGATGTCGGCGTCGCGCAGGGAGGCCAGGAACTCCTCCGGCCCGTCGAAGTCGCGCATGCGGATCTTCACCGAGCCCAGGCCCTGCGCCACGTGGCTGTCCGAGCCCGCGCCGGCGACCATGCGGTACTTGGCCGCGAAGCGCTCGGCCTCCTCGTTGAACGCCTTGAAGGCCACGCGCGGGTTGAAGACCTCGATCGCGTCGATGTCCTCGATAACGGTCAGGAGGTGCTCGTAGTCGGGAACGGCATGCATCCGGTCGAAGGGATGGGGCACGTAGACCAGCCCCCCCTGGCGCCGGATCTCGGCGATGGTCTCGTCGAGGGTCATCCCGCGAGGGATCTTCTCCTCGAGAAAGAGGCCGATCACCTCGCCCTGGTCGGCGGTCTTGACCTCCTCGGCCACGATCACCTTCACGCGACCGCCGGCCTTCTCGCGCGCCTCGAAGGCCCCGGAGATCTCGTTGTGGTCGGTGATCGCGATGGCGTCCAGTCCCACGTTCGCGGCCGTCTCGAGCAGCGTGTCCACCGGCGTTGCGCAGTCCGGCGAATGGTCGGTGTGCATGTGCAGGTCCACGTGCACGAACTCGCGCGAGGCCAGGCGCCGGGTCACCGCCGGCGAGTCATCGACCACGTGGCGACGGCCGGCCACCGAGCGGTAGAGCGCCTCGAGCTCGTCGGCCACCCGCGTCCACTCGAGCTCGGGGTGCACGGCGGCGATGCGCTCCCCGAGCCGCGCGGTCAGCGAGGCGTCGGTGACCAGGCGCTCGAGCTGGCCGGCGAGGGTGTCTGCGTCTCTGCGCTCGAAGAGAAGTCCCAGCTCGCCGTCGCGTACGGCCTCCTCGTACTCGGGCAGTCGCGAGACCACGGGGACCGCCCCGCCCGCAAGAGCCCTCAGCACCAGCTGCGGCACCGGGGCGCCGCCGCTGGAGGCCGCGACGACCACCGTGGCGGACGCGAGGTGCTGCGCCTCCGAGCCCGCGGCCGGACCGACCACCCGCACACGCTCGCGCAGGCGGCGGGGCAGCGAGAGACTGGGCGCGCCGGCCGGGTCACGCATCCAGATCGTGGCTCGCCAGTCGCCGTCGGTGGGCAGGCGGCGAAGCGCGCGCAGGAACAGCCGCAGCGCCCCCCGCTCCTCCTCGGCCGAGAAGACGATGTGAGGTGGCTCGCCCTTCCCCGCATCGGGCCGGTGCGCGAGCTCCGCCCCAGGGTGGACCACGCGATAGTCACCGGGGAAGAAGCGGGCGACCAGGTCGCGGGTGGCGGCGAAGCTGGCGGTGCGGGCGTCGAGTCGGCCGAACAGCCGCTCGACCAGGGGCCGTGCCACCTGGGTGGAGAGCAGCCGCTCCGTGGCGGCGTGAAAGCTGCCGACGTTCAGCGCGCGCGAGTGACGCAGGGCGGCCGAGGCCGCGCTGGGCGCGAACGGCTCGTGCACGTGCACGAAGTCCAGCTCGGCGCGATCGAGCAGCTCTTCGAGGTTTCGCTTGAGGTCCAGCGGCAGTGCCCCAGAGCCGCCACGGCCGAAGGGAAGGCTGTGCCCAACGGCCACGAGGCCCGCGCAGCCGGGGTCGCCGAAGAGCGCGTCGGGGTCCTCGCGCATCGCCTTGACCTTCGCCCTTCCCTCGCGGACCAGCGTCCGCGAGTCCGACGGGGCCACCACCACGATCCGGTGGCCGCGGCGGCACAGCTCGTCCGAGACCTGCTCGACGAAGCGGTTGACCTCGTGGTGCTGCTCCCACGGGTAGGGCGTGATCTGCGCGATCGAGAACTGCTCCGCGGCCATCGCGCGGGAGGATAAGGCGGGCGAGCCCGCCGCCGGGGAGCCAGAAGCTCAGCTCCCTGCTCGGCAGGCTACCTGCGCACCTACTCGACGAAGAGGAAGACGATGATCAGGGCGATGAGCACCACGAGCACCACGAGCACCAGGCTCATGCAGCCGATATACACGTAGGTGCGCTTGCCGCGAACGCTGACGGTGCCTGGCGGCCCGATCTCGCCATTCTGCGACGTGTGGGCCGGGGCCTGGTACTCCAGCTCGGCCGGCGCCTCAGGCGCCAGAACCACCGCAGCTGTAGCACCCGGCGGGGTCCGTCGTGCGCAGCCTGGTAGGGAATCGGCGCCGACGAGGAGCCCGGATCGGTCACGGCCCGCCACAGTACAGCAGCGTCCGTAGCTCTCGGGTGGAGTTGGACGCCGTGCTGCCGGCGCAGCGCCCTCGGGCTGGAGCCGATCAACGTATGGCCGACGGGGGCGCCCCGTCAAGGACTCCCGCCAGGTGCGGGAAGGCTAGGCCGTGTCGGCCGTGCGGATCTTGCCCTTGCCCGGCAGCTTGGGTGCGCCCCGATGCTCGGCGATGAAGCGCTCGGTGTCGTCGCGTGCGACCGGGTCGGGGACCTGCACCGGAGGCGACTTCATCAGGTAGGAGCTCGGGCCGTCCAGCGGCCCGCCCACGCCGTGGTTCATCGCGAGCTTGCAGCACCGAACGGCATCGGTGACGATGCCCGCCGAGTTCGGCGAGTCCCAGACCTCGAGCTTGAGCTCGGCGTTCAGCGGAACGTCGCCGAAGGCCTGGCCCTCCACCCGGATATGCGCCCACTTGCGGTCGGTCAGCCACGGCACGTAGTCCGAGGGGCCCACGTGCACGTCGTCGGCGGGCAGCTCGTGGCCCATGATCGAGGTCACCGCGCTCGTCTTGGAGACCTTCTTGGACTCCAGGCGCTCGCGCTCGAGCATGTTGTAGAAGTCCATGTTGCCACCCACGTTGAGCTGTGAGGTGCGCTGCATGCGCACGCCGCGGTCGGCGAACAGGCGGGCAAGCGTCCGGTGGACGATGGTGGCGCCGACCTGCGACTTGATGTCGTCACCGATGATCGGCAGGCCCGCCTTGCGGAAGCGGTTGGCCCAGTAGGCCTCCTTGGCGATGAAGACCGGGATGCAGTTCACGAAGCCGCAGCCGGCTTCGAGCACCTGCTCCACGTACCACTTCGTGGCGTTCTCAGAGCCGACCGGAAGGTACGAGACGACCACGTCGGTCTTCGTCTCCTTGAGGATCCCGACGATGTCGTCGGTGTCTCCCGGAGCCTTGGTGATCTTCTGCTTGAGGTACTTGCCGAGGCCGTCGTGCGTCATCCCACGGTGCACCGGCACGTCGAGGTGCGGCACGTCGGCGAACTTGATCGTGTTGTTCTGGCCCGACCAGATCGCCTCGCTGAGGTCTTTGCCGACCTTGTCGGCGTCGATGTCGAACGCTGCCGAGAACTCGATGTCCCGAACGAGGTAGCCGCCGAGGTCCACGTGCATCAGCCCGGGGACCGACTCCTGCGGGTCTGCGTCGCGGTAGTACTGGACGCCCTGCACGAAGGAGCTGGCGCAGTTGCCCACTCCCACGACCGCGACGCGCACATTCTCGGTGCTGTAGCGCGATGCGCCATTGCCAATCTCAGTCACAGATCCTCCTGGAAGGGATGAAGGGTCACGCTACCCGCGTGCTGCCGGGGCAATCCAAACCCCGGCGCCGATGGGCGGTTACGCCTTTGCCAGCTCGCCCCGGACGTGAAGTACCCGCTGGAGCACAGTGATCGTAGTGAGCGCGGCCATCACGTAAATGGCCGGCTCGAGCAGCTCGAAGTCCGCGAGCCCGGCCCCCGAGGCGAAGACCAGGCCAATCGAGAGGATCACCACACGGGTGGGGCGGTCGGCAAACCCGACCTTGCACTCGACTCCCAGGGCCTCCGCTCTCGCGCGTGTATAGGAGACCATCAGCGAGCCGACGATGGTCAGCGTCGCTCCGGCTACCGCGAGCTGGTCCCCGGACTTGGCGAAGTAGGCGGCGATCGCGGTGAGCACGATCCCCTCCTCGATGCGGTCCAGCGAGGAGTCCAGGAAAGCTCCGAACGGCGTGCCCTTGCCCGACATGCGCGAGTAGCGGCCGTCCAGCATGTCCATCACCGACCCGACGATGAAGGCCAGGCCGCCCAGCACGAACAGCTCCTGGAAGATCAGGACGGCCGCCACCACGTTGAGCACGAGCCCGGTGAGCGAGATGGCGTTGGGCGTGAGGCGCGACTCGATCAGACGCTCGCGCGCCATCGTCCGCATCTCGCCGGCGCTCAGGCTCTCGCGGCGCCCGTTGTCGTCCCGCCGCGCGCGACGACGGGTCGGCTCGCCGGGCCCTCGGCTCACGCCGCGGCCTTGGCGCCGCCGCCGCGGAAGGACCAGGCTCCCGGACGAGCGCGCTCCAGCACCGCCTTGGCCGCCCAGGCCGAGGCGCCGGCGGTGAGGGCCCCCAGCACCGCGTCCAGCCACCAGTGGTTGGCCGTGGCCACCACGGTGAAGGTCACGACCAGCGGATAGGCGACCCAGAAGGCCTTGGCTGCCTTGGAGCGCACCAGCATCGCGCCGGGCACGGCGATCATGAGGGCAAAGGCGACGTGCATGCTCGGCACCGCGGCGTAGGGGTTGTAGAGCAGGGACGCGCCCTTGGCGGCGCCCTCGCCCACGGCCTTGGTCACGCTGTCGGTGAAGCCCCACTCGGGCATGAAGCGCGGCGGCGCGGTGGGGAAGGCGACGTAGCCCACGAGCGCGATCGCCATGGAGACCATGAACATGTTGCGCACGAAGCAGTAGGCCTGCCTGCGCTTGGCGTAGAGCCAGATGAGGAAGGCCGTGGTCAGCGCGAAGTGTGAGTTGACGTAGATCCAGTTGGACGCGTCCATGAGCCAGGAGTGGCGCTCGGTCCAGTCCTGGAGGCCGGGCTCGAAGAACAGGCCCAGGGACTGCTCGACGTGCAGCAGGAAGCGTGCGTTGTCGAATGCCGCGCCCGCCCGGCCATCCACCAGGCCGCGCACCAGGCGATAGGCGTAGTAGGCGCCAACGAACAGCGCCACCTGGAGCACGGGGTCGAGCCACCGCCGACGGGCCATCGATCTCACCCTAGCTCGCGGGCGCGCAGCGCCTGCCGCGCTGCACGACCCGCTCGGGCGAGAAGCGGATGGACAGCAGCGCGAAGCCCCGGTTGCGCGCGCTGATGCGAGTCCACTCGCCGGCGCGCTGCACGCAGCCGCCCTCGAAGTGCCAGTAGGGCGTCCATCGCACGCGCAGCAGCGCCTCGCCGGGCCGCACCACGCGCAGCAGCAGCCGGTCGGAGCCGAACTGCTCGAGTTGCACGTTCGCTCCCCCGCGCGAGATCACGATGGGGGCGGGCAGGGTGACCTCGTACACGCGCCAGTCGCTCGAGCTCCAGCGCCGCCGCAGGTAGGGCAGCCCGCGTTCGATCAGCGCCCGCTCGGCGTAGGAGTGGCTGTCGGGCAGCGCGCTCGGCAGGGCCACGTAGCGCACGGCGTTCTCGGACAGCCAACTGGCGTAGGTGAGCTCGCTCAGAGGCCCCCGGTAGAAGATCGGGTGGGTTCCCCTGTCGAGCTGGCGCAGCGAACCCCGGGCCAGCTGGCTGTCGCCGGCGATGTCCGACGCCTCCCAGTGCGAGCGGGTGTAGGGGATCTCGATGCGCCGCTGGTCGGGCAGCGTCGCGAGGAACTGCTTCAGCGGCTCGAAGTAGCCCCTCTTCGCCCCCGGGTCCTCGACGTACTTGACCACGTCGCGCACCGCCGCCGACCACTGCCAGCCGGCGAGCGCCACCACGCCCACGGCCAGCAGGGCTCCGGAGCGCCGGCGCCAGTGGGTCTGCGCGGCGCACAGAAGCAGCGGGCCGGCGAACAGAGCGCCCAGGCGTCCGGAGTTGCTGCCCATCGGGTTCTCCACCGCCAGCGCGAGCGTGGCGCCCGCTGCGTACAGGACCGCACCCACGGCAAGCATCCGCTCGCGGCGCCACAGCAGGGCGGCTGCGGGGACGGCCACCACGGGGATCGGCGCGTAGACCGACAGCGGGAAGGCCGCGTAACCACCCTCGGGGAAGGCCAGGGTGAGGAAGAGGGAGGGCACCAGCGCGGCGAGGATCACCAACCCGCCGTCGGTGACCTGCGCCTCGCGCTCGCGGCCCCGGACGACCAGCGCGTAGGCCACGCCGGCGAGCGCGAGGAAGAGTCCCGCCACCGGGCTCGAGAGGGTGCACAGCAGCGCCATGACAGGCGCGAGGAAGCGCCGCCGCCGCTGCAGTGCCAGCACCGCGGCGAGGCCGAAGAAGACCCCGAGGGCGAACGGCAGCCTGCTCGTGAAGAGCAGCGTGGCCGCGCCGAAGCCGAAGAAGACCGCCCCCCAGCGCGCGGCGTCGCCGAACGCGCGGCGCACGAGTCGCTCGAACAGCGCGGCCGACCCCACGGCGGCCAGCGCCAGGATCAGCCGCGGGGTGAGCAGCCAGGCGAGCGGGGGCGAGAGCACGGAGTAGGCGGGCGTGTGGTGGCCGCCGTACCACTGCCCGTTCCAGATCGTGAAGCCCTCGCGGCCAAAGAGATCGGCGCGGAACTGGTGGGCGGCCAGGTCGACCGTGCGCGGCGCCCACACCAGCACGACGAGCGCGAACAGCGCGGTGACGGCCACCGGCGCCACCCGCCAGGGGTCGACCCGTTGCCACCGAGGGCGGTCGCGTCGCGGCTTGGCGGGCTCCTCGGAGGGTTCGCGGGAGGCCGCCGTCTGCGGCCCGCGCTCTCGCTGCGGCACCGAGACGGAGAAGGCGGGCCGCACCCGCGTGAGACTAGCTCCCGTCGGGGGACGACCGGACGAAGTCGGCTACCGCATCCACCACCTGCGGACGCTCCAGCCAAGGCCAGTGCCCGGCGCCCGAAAAGCGCTCCACCCGGGCTTGGCCACCCAGCGCCGCGGCGGTCCGCTCGGCGAAGACGGCGGGCAGGTACGGATCCTCCTCGCCCCACACGACCAGCGCCGGCGCGCCGATCGAGCCCAGGCGCTCGCCGGCCCGGGCCAGCGCATGCTCCGGCGCCGAGCGGTAGAGCTTGAGGATCGCCCGCTGGGTGCCGTGGTCGAAGTGCTCCCATACGTCGTCGATGAACGCGTCGGGCAGGGGTCCCGAGGCACCTTCGCGTGAGGCCAGCTTCAGGCCCCGTTTGAAGGTGAAGCCCATCAGCATCTCGCCCACCAGCGGCCGCCGCCAGGCCCGGGCGAACCGGTGCCAGCGGTAGTCGGGAAGCAGCGGGACGCCGGACACGATCACCAGGCGCTCGATCAGCTCGGGGCGGCGCTGGGCGAGGGCGAGCCCCACCGAGCCCCAGTCGTGCACGACGAGCGTGATGCGCTCGAGGCCGAGGTGGTCGACGAAGGCGTCGAGAAAGCTCTCGTAGCCGGCGATGGAGTAGGGGAAGTGCCCGGGCTTTGCCGAGCGCCCGAAGCCGGGCAGGTCGAGGGCGATGCCGCCTGTGCGCTCGAGGAACGGCTTCCACATCACAGAGCTGTTCGGCACGCCGTGCAGGTAGAGCACCTCTGGCAGAGCGTCGCCGCCGGTCTCCCGCCACGCGACCGTCAGGCCATCCACCTCTCCGGTGCGCTGCGCCTCCTCCATCGCGGGCAGGGATACCAGGGATAGGCTGGCCGCATGCGCCGGCCCGTCCCGATCGTGGCCGCCTCGCGGTAGTGGCCGACCGCCGTCGCCTGCGCGCGATCCGCGACCGCCTGCGCAGGGCATACGGACGCCCCGAGCCGCGCCCGCACGGCGCGCCGGTCGACGAGCTCGTGCTCACGGTTCTCTCCCAGAACACCAGCGACCGCAACCGCGACGTGGCCTACCGCCGCCTGCGCGACCGCTTCGCGAGCTGGGGCGAGGCGCGGGAGGCCGAGCCCGCCGCGATCGAGGAGGCGATCCGGCCCGGCGGGCTGGCTCCCACGAAGTCGGTGCGCATCCGGCGCCTCCTCGAGGCGCTGGACGACGACGACCTGCACTGGCTGGGCGAGGCGCCCGTAGCGGAGGGGCGCGACTTCCTCTGCGCCCTGCCCGGGGTGGGCCGCAAGACGGCTGCGTGCGTCCTGCTCTTCTCCTACGGCCTCCACGACCTCCCGGTGGACACCCACGTGCACCGCGTGGGGGTCCGGCTCGGCCTCTTCGACGCGAAGGCCTCGCTGGAGCGCTGCCACGACGAGCTGAACCGGCTCACCCCGCCGGGGGATGGCTACGAGGTGCACACTGCCCTCATCCGCCATGGCCGGCGGACGTGCACGGCTCGCGCACCGCGCTGCGGCGAGTGCGCTCTGCTGAGCCTCTGTCCCTTCGGTCGCGCCCGGATCTGAGGAGGATGCGTTTGGCCGGCTGAGGCTGACCGGATGCCCTGGGGGCCGACTTGCCCGGCAATCGAAGCGACATCGCGGTCAAGGCCTCCGACCTCGCAGCACAGCCGTCACTTCCCGGGCCGCCGCCCGGCGCTTCGCAGGCCGCCGACCGAAGCCAGGGCGACGGCGAGCAGGGTGACGGCCCGAAGGGGAAGGGAGAGGGCGGGGCGGGCGGCCAGGGCTCCGGTGCGGACTCGGCCGGGACCACGGCGGCCGCCGATACCGCCGAAGCAGGGCCTGCAGCAGACTCCCCGGCCGGTGGGGACC
>JALZII010000169.1 GCA_030860365.1 Actinomycetota bacterium | reverse complement strand
GCGGTGCTCGCCGGCGACGGCGTGGAGCGGGTGGCCGAGATCGCCTCCGCGCACGCGGGGGCGCCGGTCGCGGTGATCGTCCCGCGGCTGGGCACGGGGATCGAAGCCTGGGCGCCGATGGAGCGCTACGTGGCCTCGCGGCTCGCGGGCGGCCGGCCCGCTCGGCCCGCGGAGGTCACGGCCGAGGTGCCGATCGTCTCCGGTGACCAGGAGCTCGGTGCGGTGCTCATGCTCGGCCGGGGCAGCGAAGCAGCCGGCGAGTACCTGCACGTGGCCGCGGTGGCTGCCCTGACCGAGGTGGCGGTGGCCGACGCCCGCGACGAGACCGAGCAGAGCCTGCGCGGCTCGTTCGTCGAGGAGGTGCTCACCCGTGACGACCTCGACGAGGACCATCTGGTGCGGCGCGCGGGCCGGCTGGGCTGCGACCTCTCCCAGGGGCTCGTGGGCCTGTGCGCGGATCCCGGTGAGCGTGCTCCTGGGCGCGTTCTCGCGGCCATCGGCCCGGAGTGCCCGGGCGCGCTTGCCCAAGTGCACCGTGGCAAGGTCTACGCCGTCCTGCCGGGCGACCTCGAGCGGGCACGGGTGGTGGCGGGGCGCCTCGGCCGCCAGGCGGCGGTCGGGCTCTCCTCGCACTACTCGGCGCCCTCGGACCTGCGGCGCGCGCTGGAGGAGGCCGAGCTGGTGCTCGGGGTCACCACTGCCGGCGGCGCCCCCAGCGAGGAGATCGGCGGCGGGACCTACAGGCTGCTCTTCCGCGTGCTGGCCAGCCACCCGCAGGAGGTGCGCTCGTTGTACGAGGAGACCCTTGCCCCCTTGGTGCGCTACGACGAGCAGTACTCCACCGATCTCGTGGGCACGCTCGAGGCCTACCTCGGGCACAACTGCAACATGAACGCCACGGCTCAGGCCATCCACGCCCACCGCCACACGGTGGGCTACCGCCTCGAGCGCGTGAAGGAGCTGTCGGGCCTGGACCCGCTCACCAGCGAGGACCGCGAGCGCCTGGGGCTGGGCCTGAAGGCCTACCGGATCATCGAGCCGCGCCTGCCTCGGTAGGTTCGGGTGACGAGCGTGATGGGCGGCTCCCTCTCACTACTTCCCCCGGGCTACGAGCTCAACGGCGCCTACGACGAGGCGTTCGAGCCCGACGGCTCGCCACGCCCCGGGTACGAGCAGCTGCTGCAAGCGCTCAACGCGGCCTCCCTGGATTCTGTCTCCACCGCCGTCCACGCCGAGATGGTCGGCCGCGGCGTGACCTTCGGCGACCGTCACGCCCCCTTCCCCGCCGACCCGGTCCCGAGGGTGCTGGCCGGGGAGGACTGGAAGGTGCTGAGCCGGGGCCTGGCCCAACGCGCGCGTGCGCTCCAGGCCTTCACCGCGGACGCCTACGGCGACCGCCGGATGGTGGCGGCCGGGCTCATCCCGCGCGAGATCATCGAGACCGCCGACCACTTCGAGCCCTGGATGCTCGACGTGCCGATGCCGGCGTGGGCCTACTCGCCGCTGGCGGGGCCTGACATCGTGCGCTGCTCGGACGGCGTTCTGCGGGTGCTCGAGGACAACATGCGCACCCCGTCGGGCCTGGCCTACGTGTGGGCGGTGCGGGCGGCCACCGACGCCCAACTCCCGATGGATCCGCCGGCCGACCGCCTGGAGATTGGGCAGGCCGCGGAGCGGGTCCGGGCCGCGCTGATGGCGGCCGCGCCCGGCGGGGAGGGCCAAGCCGTCCTGCTGAGCGACGGCCCGGACAACACGGCCTGGTACGAGCACAGTGAGCTGGCCAAGCGCCTGGCCATCCCCCTGGTGCTTCCCGGCGACCTGCACGTGCGAGGCGGCCGACTGCGGGCGGTGGTCGAAGGTGGCGTGCGCACGGTGGAGGTGGTCTACCGGCGCACCGACCAGGACCGCCTGCGCGACCCCGCCACGGGGAAGCCCACCTGGCTCGCCGAGCTGCTGCTCGAGC
Source organism: Actinomycetota bacterium (assembly GCA_030860365.1). Classification (GTDB taxonomy): domain Bacteria; phylum Actinomycetota; class Thermoleophilia; order Solirubrobacterales; family Thermoleophilaceae; genus JACCZR01. Next base: position 414 of record JALZII010000169.1, on the reverse strand, counting down.
CCTGTCGCGCCGGGCGCCTCGCCTGTGTGAACGGCTTGGGCTCCGGCGTGGCGGATGACAAGCTGGTGCACGCCTACGTGGAGGAGATGGTTCGCTTCTACCTCGGAGAGGAGCCCCTGATCGAGTCCGTGCCCACCTACGACCTCACCGACCCCGGCTGCCGGGCCGAGGCTCTCGCCCGTCTCGACGAGCTCGTGGTCAAGCCCCGCTCGGGCTTCGGCGGCCACGGCCTGGTGGTGTGCCCGCATGCGCGCGCAGAGGACGTGCGCGCCGTCGCCCGTCGCATCGAAGAGCACCCGAGCTCTTGGGTGGCCCAGGAGACGGTGACGATGTCGCGCCACCCCACCGTCGAGCGCTGCGAGCTCGTGCCCCGCCACGTGGACCTGCGCTCGTTCGTGATCAGCGCGGGGGACG
>JALZII010000159.1 GCA_030860365.1 Actinomycetota bacterium | reverse complement strand
GCGCGCGCTACCGGCGCCGGCTCTCGGCCGCACGGTCGGTTCGAGTGACCTTGGTCGCCCGCGCCAGGGACTCGCGCGGGACCGTGCGGACGCTCCAGCGGCGCGTGCTGTTGCGGCGCTGAGGGCGCCTGGGAGGTCTCGCAACCCCCCATACCGCGGCTGGCGATCCGCGCCCCGCGGGTCGAGGCCGACCTCAGCCGCGCCTCGGAGTGCTCCTCTAGTGGACATGACCAAGCTCGCCGCTGGGCATGTCAGACGGCCCCAGCGATGTGGAGAGCAGCGCGGCCAGTGCGGTAGTCAGGGGCACGGCGGCGATGAGGCCAACAGATCCCACGAGGGTCGCCACGATCTCCTTGGCGACGATCTCGAGTGTCGCGGTCTCCACGAAGCCCAGTTCGGTGGAGCTGAAGATCACCAGCAGGGGCAGTGAGGCCCCGACGTAGGCGAGCACCAACGTGTTGACCGTCGCGGTCACGTGGTCCCGGCCGACGTGGAGGGCGCGACTGAACAGCTCACGGCGTCCCAAGGAAGGGTTCGCGCCGCGCAGGGCCAGCACGGTCGAAGCCTGGCTGATCGTCACATCGTCGAGGACCCCGAGCGCGCCGATCACCATGCCCGCAAGCAGCAGGCCTCCGACATCGATGTTCGAGCCACTGAGCTGCAGGAAAGCGGCCTCCTCGCTGGACAACCCGGTGAGATGCGTCAGTTCGGTGAACAGCACCGCGAGCGCGATGGTCAGCAGCAGGCTGACCGCAGTCCCAAGGATGGCGGCCAGGCTTTTCGGCCCCAGGCCGTGCGCCAGGGTCACGGTCGTGAGCATCACAGCGAAAGAGCCGACCGCCGCAACCACGAGCGGGCTTTCACCCTCGAGGATCGCGGGCACGACGAACAACCCGACGATGGCGAGACTCAAAGCGAGCCCGACGAGCGAGAGGGCCCCCCGGAACCGGCCGAAGACGACCACGAGCCCGGCGAAGAGGAGAGCCAGGAGAAGCAGAGGAGTGCGCCGCTCGAAGTCGGTCAGGTTGTAGCGCTGGCCGGGCGGCAGCTCTGCACCTGGCGGAACCGCGTTGCGCACGACCCGGACCACATCTCCTACCGAGAGGTCGGGGTTCATTTCCCCTGTCCCGAGCTCTAGCTGTGCTCGCCTACCCGTCTCCGGACCGCTCTGAAGCCGAGCGACCGCGCGGCGACATCGCTGGGCGCCGCCACCCTGGCACGCAAACTCCTCTACCCGCTCGATCTCGGCCGCTTCGGACTTGGAGGCGATCCCCTCGCCGATCTTCGACTCGACCTCTCCAGGCCACAGGAGGATCAGTCCGACCACGGTCGCGACGGCCACCACGCCGGTCAACACTCGGAAGAAGGCCATCGGCGGCTGTCTTCAACAGCGCGACACGTACTCCTATCACGCGTCGGATGAGAGCGCTACGGATTTGCTGCACCTGCAGCCGGGGGCACGCGTGTCCAGGCCGGTGGCCCTTACTTCGAGCCTTGGTCGGGCGTTGCCGATACGAGGGCAACCCGCCGCGAGTAGCGGCGCAAACCACGGGCCTCGCTGGAGGCCGCCCAGTTGCCAAGGAGGCACTATGAAATACCGAGCCACACTGGTCGGGGGCGCGCTCGTCGCGGCGATGGCCCTGCCGGTGACCGCTGAGGCGCACCAGAGCGCCTCCCCAAAGACGGTTGCCAAGCACGTTCGCAGCGCAGACCGGGCCCTGGGCATCGTCGAAACCCTGGTCGAGCGAAACAGCGACGCCAAGGCCGCCGTTCGATTGGCCAAGATGCGTCGCGATCTTCGCGCCGCTGACCGCGAGTCGGCCACGCTGCGCCGCCGGGCCCGCAGCCCGCGCGCCAAAGGTCGCGCGGCGTCGGCGACGGTCAAGGTCGCTCGCCAGCACAACGAGGCGGCCGAGGTCCTGGCCGTCATCGTCGACGAGGCCGGCGGACGGCCTCAGGTCGACATCGCCGCCACGATCGACTCGGAGCTGCGCGGACGGGAGAAGGCGATCTCCGTTCTCACCAAGCTGCTGAACCGGCTTCCGGAATCGGCCAAGCCGGGCATCGCCCGGGCGATCGCCCAGCTCTCGTCAGACGGCCTGGACGAGGTAAGCTCGCTCACCGAGGCCCTGCAGGGAGCGACGCTCTCTCCCCAGGCTCGCGAGAAGGTGCAGGACGCACTCGAGCGGGCGACACGCGCGATCGACACCGCGATCGACCGCCTGAGCTCGGTGGTCGGCCTTGTCCCCGAACAGGCTCGACCCTACGTCGAGCAGGCTATCGGTCGCGTCACCGAGCAGCTCACGATGGTCAAGGGCATCCTCGCCGGGCTCTTCTCCGGCTCGCCGGCTCCGGGCGGAGGCGCCTCGCTTCCGATTCCGATCGGACTGCCGGTTCCCGCGGGGCCGCAGTGCAACATCCCGATCAGGCTGCCCTTCTCGCTCCCCGGCTGCTGAGGGCCCGTCGGACAGCGGGGCCCCGTCCGTGGAGGGCGGGGTCCCGCCGCGTCGGCCGAGCCTCTCGGGCATCGGCGCGATCGCGCCCCTCAAGCGCCGGGCGTCGCTCCTCGAGATCCACCGCGGTCGCGGAAGTGCCCAGTACCCCTCAGCGCCTCGCGGATCAAGTTGTGCCTGTCGTTACCGGGCGAGGCCCGGGCTCGCGAGGAGTCCCCGGGCGCCATCGGTGAGTTGACCAGCCCTCAGGCTGGCCGCGGCGCCCAGATCAAGGTGTCCTGTCGCCCGGCAAAGTGCAGCAGAGGCTGGCCGGTCAACTCGAGGCCGAACGGGGTCTCCATCGTGTTTTGCCTGATGTTGGCCCACGCCGCCTCCAGCGGCCACGGTGGATGGTGTATGTCGGCGCGGAGCACCGTCCCGGCATCGTCGATCACGTAGAGGCAGTAGCGCTCGGCAAGCCAGCGAGCGATCCCCTCTCCTCCCGGCAGGTCGCCGTCGGAGGGCCCGTACTCTCCCTCGAAGGCCGCGCTCGGGCCGTCGCGGGATACACGCTCGCTCTTGTAGAGGACTCGCTCAGGCGAGGGCCGGACCGACATCTGAGCGCGGAAATAGGGCAGCCGGTACGCGCGCCTCGCAGCAGCCACCGCCAGCCGGCTGCCCGCATCGAGGCTCAAGAAGTGGATCCCAGGCTTGCCGTCGATCGTCACATAGGTGCGAACGTTCAGCTCGGGGAAGCTGGACACGAGCGGGACGGGCGGCAGTCCCCGCGGGCGAAGCCCCCGGACTTTCCCCGCAACGATTACGGAGTTTTCGCCCTTGCGACGCAAACGGGGCCGCGGGACCCTGCACGGACTGTAGGAAGACAGGGAGGGGGTAAACGCTTGATCGGAATGTTGATCATGATGGGGACCGTCTACGTCGCGTGCCTCGCGCTGGTGCTCCGGTGTCGAGCGCGCTGCTCGGAGGCGGGTGCGGCCTCGACGAGCGCTCGGCGACGGTCGTCGAGGCGCTCGGCCCCGGGACGGGGCTAGGGCCGGTACAGCGGGCGCGCGTTGAAACGATCGCGCGCCAGGAACCAGGCCGGCTTGAGCCGTCCCCCGTAGGTCATGAGGCCCTTGTTGTGGCGCGTAGTGGGAAATCGCGGGTCCGGGCGGGGCCCCGCGCCACCGGTCCAGCCCGGGAAGATCTCGAACTCGCGCAGTGTCCAGTAGATCGAGCCCGACAAAAAGGGCGTGTTGTCGAGCACGTCGAGCGTCTGCCGCGTGAACTTGGTCTGGAAGGCGTAGCTGCCCTTCTTCGTCTCGGGGTCGTTGGCGTTCTCCGGTCGCGCCTCGGCTCCGAATTCGGTCACCACGAGCGCCTGCCGGGGGAAGGTGCCCCTCATGTAGTTGAGGTAGTCGGGCAGCGACGCGAAGATGGGGGCGCGCAGGTACCAGCCGAAGTACTCGTTGAGGCCGATGATGTCGAAGTACTTCGTGTATGTGCGCTGGGGGCCGATCCGCGGACCGGTCTTGATGTCCACCGACACCGGCAGCGTGGGGTCGAGCTTCCTGGTCTTCTTCGACCCGGTCTTGAGGTAGAGGCTGGTGGTCGAAGAGCTGTCGGGGCGGTGCAAGAGCTCGTTGGCCACCGAGTGGGTGATGACCGAGGGATGGCTGCGAGCCGCCTTGACCGTCCCCTCGAGCTGGCGGTAGGCCTTCGCGCGGTCGGGGCCGCGGCCAAGTAGGCGGTCGCGCTGCCAGACCGGGGCCTGGTTCCAGACCAGGATCCCGGCCCGGTCGAGCTTCTGCAGCAGTCGCTCGTTGAGCGAGTAGTGGGTGCGGGTCACGTTGGCTCCCACGTTCTTGAGGTCGAAGACGATGCGGTTCATGTCGTCCTCGGTCAGAGCGGTTCCGCTTCCCGGCATGTCCTCGTGGATCGAGGTGCCGCGCATGTCGATCGGGCGGTTGTTGAGCCGCATCCGCCCGCCTCGCACCGAGACCTGGCGCAGCCCGGTGCGGATGTACCGGGACTGCTGGACCTTGCCCCCGATCCGCACCACCACCCTCGCGCGGTAGAGCCGGGGTGACTCGGGCGACCACAGCTGGGGCGCTCGGATCGGCACCGAGAAGCGAATGGGGCGGTTGCGCTTGCCCTGCTTTCGCAGCTTCACCACGCGCTTGGTGACCCGGCCGGAGGGGGCGCGGAAGGTGGTCTCGACGGTGGGCTCGATCATGCCCTTGCCCCCGAGCTTCTGCATCGTCCCATCCACCAGGAACTTGGCGCTGCAGGCCCTGGCCGCGCCGCGGCAGCGGACCTTGGACATGATTCCGAGGTCCTTGATGTTCGCGCGGCCGGCGGGGATCAGGCGTACGGGGCGGACGATCCCGCCCCAGTTCCACCAGCCCTCGGGCAGCTGGCGGTCCTTGCGGTTGTCGACGATCACGACGAGCTCATTGGTGCGCTTGGGGCGCAGGCCCTTGGCCTCGATCTCGAAGGGGACGTAGGGGTCTTTGCTGCGGCCGATCCGCTTGCCGTTCAGCAGCACGCCGGCGTTGCGCCGCACCCCCTCGAAGCGCAGCAGCCAGCGAACGCCCTTGGGGGTGGCGGGGCCGCGAAAGCGGATCCGGTAGCGGCGCACGGTGCCCGAGTAGGCGCTGGCCTTGGCCAGCGGGTCGAAGACGGAGGGCACCCGGGTGCTGACGTACTCGCCCGGCTTCGGTGCAGGGGTCGCGGGTGCGTCGGTCGGGGTGCTCGGCCTCCCCGTCCCCTCCTCAGGCGGGGCGTCCTGCACCTCTCCCGGCTGCGCGGCCTGCGTGCGGATCTGCCAGCCGTTGGCGAGCGTCTTGCCGCGCGGGGCAGCGGCGCCGGCCCCGGCCACCGGAGCGAGGCAGGCGAGGATGGCCGCGCCTGCGAGCAAACGTGCAAGGACGAGCATGGGCCCAGGGGAACGGCGCATCGCTAAGCGACAAACGTAGAGAGGGGCCCGTAGTTGCGCTCCACGCATCTGAGCTTCGCGGCATGGCGCTCGAGGGGCAGGCCGGCGCAGGCTCGTCTGCCTCGCGCGCGCCGAAGCACTGCGCCGCGGTACGGCATGATCTGCGATCGCACATCGACCCTGGAGGACCACTTGGAGAGCTGGGACATCGCCGCCCTCGACCTGCAGCCTCACCGCCCGCAGGTGCTTCGCTCCGACGAGCACACCCGCGCGATCGCGATCAACCTGCCCGCGGGCGAGATGTTGCAGGAGCACGAGACTCACGAGAGGGCCTACCTCATCGTGACTGAGGGTCAGATCGAGGTCGAGCACCGCGGGGAGATCGCGGAAGCCGGCGCGGGGTTCGTCGCCCATTTCAGGCCACAGGAGCGGCGCGAGGTCCGAGCAAAGGGGGACTCGCGCCTGCTGCTGATTCTCGCGCCCTGGCCCGGCGAGGGCCACCCCTCCGCCCGGTGAGGAGGATGTCGCATGGGCTATGCCCCGCTTGACAACCCGTCGCGGGTATGGATTAGTGACCTCGACAGGCGTCCCTACGAGGGAGACTCGATCAAGGGTTGTTTGGAGACAACCACTCGGGGGTATGAAAGGCGCCAAGATTCGGTGAGGGTGGGATCTGTCCAAGGCTGGGACCCCTCGCCGTACAAGTAATGACCTCGCAGGGGTCAACAAGTGACGACCTCGCAGGGGTCAGAGCAAGGGAGGCTCGAATGAACAGGGTTTTTGGAGGGCGTAGCGTTGTTGTGCTGACGACCGCGGTCGTGGCGTTGGCGACCGGCGCAGACATAGCGTCGGCCGGCCAGCCGACCAACGACGCGCTGAAACGCGTGAACGGCTTGGTGCAGAACGTGAGGGGTCAGGTCGACCGGACCACCCAACAGGTGATCAGGCGGCCCCAGACGCGCCGCCAGTCGGCCGTGCGTCCGCGTGCCGCTGCCCCGCGTGGCGCTACGCCGGGCTCTCCGGGCGGCTATCAGCCTCCACTTCACGGCACGAACCCTCACGGCCAAGGCACGGTCGGGGTCGTTGATGTGGCCCCCACCGGTCAGCGCCCGCTTTCGGGTAACCCCTCAGGCGGCCAGCCGCAGCCCCAGAACAACGAGGACATCGTCGTAGGACGGGCCCGCGGCGAGAAGGATGCCCAGGGCTATCACGGCCATATCACCGTCGCAGCGCTGCTCGGTAACGAGCTCGTGGGAGTTGACACCCGCCCGGGCCAGACGCAGGCAGGACCGCTCAATGCCGTGCAGCAGGGTCTCCTCACCCCTCTCTGCAACGGCACGAACCAGCAGATCTGCCTGGTGGCGGCGCAGGCGGACTCCAAGACCACCGGCTCGAGCTCGACCAACCGCTTCGCGGTGGCGCGAGCTCAGATCGGCGGCCCAGCAGGCATCACAACGGGCGTGGCGGAGTCGCGCGGCGACGCGTCGGAGGACGCCAACTGCCAGACGAGCTCGGGATCGGCCTCGGTGACCAATGCCCAAGTGGGCACCGGGGTCCGGGCCAACGCCGCCAACTCGCGCAGCTCCTCGACCTCGTGCAACGACGGCACCGGCAGCCAGACGAACGCATCGCAGGTGCTCGGCCTGAACGGCACCGGGGTACCTTTGCCGGCGGCCGCGTGCGGCACCGGGGGTGAGGTCACGACCGGTCTCCCGCCGCTCGCGCCGATCGTGTGCAATGCGAGCGACATCAACGGAGTCGGGGAGACGGTGACGCAGGCAGCCCAGCGCTACGGCGTGCAGGAGGCTCTCTCGGTGTTCGCCCTCGACGTCGGAGGAACGGCGTTGCTCAAGACCACGACCTCCGCCGCTGAGTCGCTGTCGCAGGCTCCCGGCGGTCCCGACGACGGCCCGCCGCCCGATGACGGCGGCGGCGGCGGCGGCGGCGGCGACGACGACGACGACGGGGATAACGAGGGCGGCTCGGGCGCTGGTGGCCCCGGCGGCCCGGGTGCCGGTGCCGCCGATGCCGACGACGGCGCCGGTGACGGGCGGGGCGGCGACGCTGCCCAGTGCGAGGACGGCATCGACAACGACGGCGACGGGCGCACCGACTTCCCCAACGATCCGGGGTGCTCGTCGGCGCAGGACGACTCGGAGGCAAACGGGCTGGCGTTCACCGGGTTGAACATCCTCGTCATCCTCGGGATCGGCCTGGTCTTGACCCCGATCGGCCTACAGCTGGGCGCGGCCATCCGCCGTCGTCCCGGCATGTCCTGAGTCGGCGCTCTTCTGGGCTCCGACGCCTGAGTGCGGGCGTCGCCACCGCGGTGCTGTTGGGCATCGTGGTGGTGGCGCTCGTTTCGGGTTCGGACGGGGACGCCCCGGACGAGCCCGCCGCGGTCTCCCCGCCCCGGCTGGGGCAGACCGCCTCAGCCCCGGCGGGGGGCGTACGGATTCGGCTCCCACGTGGCTGGTCTTCCTCGCGCGGCTCACGGGAGGTGACAATGCGTGCCCCCGACCGGTCGATGGGCATAGCGGTGGTCGCGCCGCCGCGGGCGGTCGGCAACGCACGGCTGCTGCGCAGTGCCGCGAGGGAGTTGCGGCGCCGCTACCGGGTCGAGCGGGCAGGTCCGGGACCCGAACGTGAGTTGGCGGGGCGACCCACGGCGAGCATCGTGGTCATCGCGCGCTCGCGGCGCACCCGGTTGAACGTGCTTGCGGCCGCCGTGCAGGGCCGCCGCCGCGCGTGGCTGGTGCAGGTGTTCACCTCCGTGGGCGCTCCGGCCGCTCGGGTGGCCGAGGGCCAGGCGGCGCTGAACTCGCTGCGCCTGCGAGGTTGAGCGAGCAGGCACCTGCGGGGGCGGGTCGAACCTGGCGCCTTGGGGCGGTGATTCTCGGGGCCGCCTCCTAGACTCTGAGGGAGTGGATCCCGCACGAAAGCGCCGCGCCCGCCTGGTCGTCGCCCTCACGGTCGCTCTCACCCTGGCCGGGGCGCTGGTCTACACCAGCTTCTCCTCCTCGACCGAAGCCAGCACCCCCTCGCAGGTGATGCGCGCCTCCGAGCCCGGGCGCTCGTACGAGCTCACCGGCAAGGTCGTCCACGGCTCGGTGGCCAGGGAGGGCGAGGCCCTTCGCTTCCGCATCCGCGACCGCACGGGCTCGGCCTCGGTGCCCGTCCGCTACGTGGGCGCGGTCCCCGATCCCTTCCGCGAAGGGCGCGAGGTGATCGTCTCGGGAGCCCTGCAGGCCGGCACGTTCGTGGCCGAGCGGGACTCGCTGGTCACCAAGTGCCCCTCGAAGTTCACCAAGGAACAAGAGCGGTAGTGGCCCGGTCCTCTACGGACCACCGCTGAAATGGCGGGCGTAGGCGCCGCCTGCCTGTTCGTCGGGCTGCTCTGTGCCCTCTACGCGGTGGGGGCCTCGCTGGCCGGTGCCCTGACCGGACGCCGTGAGCTCGCCGTCTCGGGCCGGCGGGCGATCTACTGCCTGGCCGGCCTGCTGGTGCTCGCCTTCGCGATCCTCGAGGGCGCGTATCTGAGCTCGGACTTCTCCTTCGCACTGGTGGAGGAGTCCTCGTCCACCGACACTCCGACCTTCTACAAGGTCACCGGCATGTGGTCGACCCAGGACGGGTCGCTGCTGTTGTGGGCGCTGCTGCTGTCGCTGTTCTCCAGCGCGGTGCTGTTCCTCACGCGGAAGTCCCTGCGGGAGATCACGCCCTACGCCACCGCGGTGCTCGGCGTGGTCGGGGCGTTCTTCCTGACTTTGATGGTGGTGTGGGAGAGCCCCTTCGACACCATCGCCGCGGCCATGGTGCCGCCCGAGGGCCGCGGGTTGAACCCGCTGCTGCGCCACCCGGCGATGATGATTCACCCGCCCATGCTCTACACGGGCTACGTGGGCTTCACGATCCCCTTCGCCTTCGCGGTCGGGGCGCTGATCACCCGCCACACCGGGGCCGACTGGATCCGTGCCACCCGGCGCTTTGCCCTGGTGGCCTGGACCTTTTTGGGCACCGGCATCCTGCTGGGTGCCCTGTGGTCCTACACCGAGCTCGGCTGGGGCGGCTACTGGGCCTGGGATCCCGTCGAGAACGCCGCGCTGATGCCGTGGCTCGTGGGCACCGCCTTCCTGCACTCGATCATCGTGCAGGAGAAGAGGGGGATGCTGAAGGTCTGGAACGCCTCGCTGATCGTGACCACGTTCGTGCTCGCCCTTCTGGGCACGTTCCTGGTGCGCTCGGGGATCCTCTCGTCGATCCACGCCTTCGGGGCGTCCACCATCGGGCCGCAGTTCCTGATCTTCATCGCTCTCGTGGTGATCGGCTCGGTGGTGCTGATCGTCAGCCGTTTGGACTCGCTTCGCTCCGACGCGCGGCTGGACTCGCTGGTCTCGCGCGAGGCCTTCTTCCTGCTCAACAACCTGGTGCTGTTGGCCATCGCGCTGGTGATCCTCTGGGGCACGTTCTTTCCGCTGATCTCCGAGGCGCTGACCGGGCGCGAGGCCAGCGTCGGGCCGCCGTGGTTCAACGCGCTCACCACGCCACTGGCGCTGGTCTTGGTGCTGCTCACCGGCATCGGCCCCGTGCTCGCCTGGCGGCGGGCGACCCTGGCGGGGGTCCGCCGGGTTCTGGCGGTGCCGGTGGCGTGCGCCGCGCTCGTGGCCGTGGCCCTGCTTGCGTTCACCAACGCCGCGGACAGCGTCCCGTCCCTTGTCATGTTCGTGTTGGTCGCCTTCGTGGCCACCGTGATCGTGCAGGAGTTCTGGCGGGGCGCCTCGGCGCGGCGCTCGATGACCGGCGAGCCGTTCCCGAGGGCCCTGGGGCGACTGGTCGGCCGCAACCGCCGCCGCTACGGCGGCTACCTGGTGCACGTGGGCATGGCCGTGCTCTTCCTGGGCGTGGCGGCGTCCTCGGCCTTCCTCGAGCAGCGCGACGTGCGCCTCGAGCCCGGCCAGACGGTGAAGGTGGGCGACTACGAGCTCACCTACCGCGAGCCCACGGCGGTGCTGAGCGAGGACCGCGAGGGAACCGGAGCCCCGATCACCCTGGGCGCCACCATGGTCGTGCGCAGGGAAGGGGGCCAGACCACCGTGGTGCGTCCCTCGCGCAACTTCTACCCCACCCGCGACCCGCGCAAGGGAGTGGTCTCGCGCTACTTCGAGGGGGAGGCCAACAGCGAGGTGGACGTGCGCTGGGGCTTTCGCCGCGACCTGTGGACAGCGGTGCGCCCCGACATCACCTCGCTGGAGCGGCCGATCGCCGAGGCCGACCGCCGCTTCGCCGACGTGGGCTCGAGCGGCCTCGCGCTGATCGTGGGCGCGCTGCTCGAGAACTACCGCAAGGACCCGCCACCGGCCACGTTCAGGGTGATCGTCTCGCCGCTGGTCAGCTGGATCTGGCTGGGGGGCGCGCTGGTGGTGCTGGGCGCGCTGGTGGCGGCTTGGCCCGCACCCGAGGCCCGCCTGCGCCGCGTGCGGTCGCTGTACTCCGCACGCCTTGGGCGAGAGCTCACCCAGCCGCGCACGTAGGGCCTCGCTCCTAGGCTCCCGCGGGTGGAGTACGCGCTGGCGCTGTTGGTCTTGCTGGGACTGGTGGCCCTCGCGGTGGTGCCGCCGCTTCTGCGTCGGGGAGAGACGATCGCCCGCGAGGAGGGCCGCCGCGCCGAGCTGGACGCCGCCAAGGAGGCCAAGTACCGCGAGATCCGCGATGCCGAGCTGGACCTGCAGATGGGAAAGCTCTCCAAGGACGACCACAGGGAGGTCGACCGCGAGCTGCGGGCCGAGGCCATGGTCATCCTGCGCGAGCTGGACGCCCTGGAGGGCCGCGCCCCCCGACCCTGACGGGCAGCTATCCTCGCCCGCAGATGGAGGCGATCCTCAGCGGCCTGCAGATCGTGTTCGCGGTGGTGGTGATCGTGCTCATCCTGCTGCACTCCGGCAAGGACGCGGGCCTGTCGGGCGCCTTCGGCGTCGGCTCGGGGTCGGTGGGCAGCGGCTCGCTGGTGGAGCGCAACCTCACCCGCTGGACGATCGCCTTCTCGCTGCTGTTCGTGGCGAACGTGATCGTTCTGCTGAAGATCTAGCTCCAGCTCCTAGGAGGAGCCCCTCCTGGGGACCCCGCTCGAGGTGCAGTCTGCGCCCGGCGGGTAGAAGCTCGTGACGCAGACCAAGCTCCATGTGGCACCGGAGTGGTGACCATCAGCCCGCCGCCGCCGCGGCAGACGCCGTTGACCCCGTCGCCGCGGCGCAGATGTGGATGTCCGGGTAGTAGTACTGCGGTCAGTGGTGCACTTCGTAGTTCGGTCAGTGGTGCACTTTTCAGTCTTGGTTTCAACCCCTCGTCGCAACACTCCGTGACCCGACGAAGCCAGATGGAGGAT
>JALZII010000157.1 GCA_030860365.1 Actinomycetota bacterium | reverse complement strand
GTCCAGGGCGTCGTGGCGAGACATGCGCGGCTACCGTCAGCTTCTAGATGACCCGCCCACACACCTTGTGAACCGCTGAAGACGTCCGGGCCTCTCCGAAGGCTGTGGGTCTGCCACGACTCACTGCCCAAAGGAGGGCCCGGATGCAGCCGCACCCTAGAGCCAAGCTCGGACCTGCCGGCCGGTTCGCGCTGACCGAAGTGATCGCCACCGGGATGATGCAGAAGGCGGCAGCTGCCGCCTTCTGCGTGTCGCCGGCGACCGCCCACCGCTGGTGGCACCGACGCCGCTGCGCCTCGACCGAAGAGCTGCGGTCGGGGAGCTGGACCTTCGACCGTTCGAGCCGTCCCCGCCACAGCCCGTGGCTGCTCGAGGAGGGCCACCAGGAGCGCATATGCGAGGCACGCCGTCGCACGGGTTGGGGCCCCCGGCTCGTCGCCGGCGCCACCGGCCACCCGCACTCGACGGTCTGGAAGGTGCTCCGCCGCCACGGCCTCTCCCGCCCCAAGCGCTGCCCGAAGGAGCCGCCCAACCGCTACGAGTGGCCCTGCCCGGGTGATCTGCTGCACATGGACACGGCCCGCTACGCGCGCTTCGAGCGTCCGGGCCACGCCGTCACCGGCGATCGCTCGCAGCGCAGCCGGGATTGGATGGCGCCCGAGACGAGGGTGGGCTACGACTTCGCCCACGCGATCGTCGACGACTACTCGCGGCTCGCCTACGTCGAGCTCCACCCAGACGAACGGGCCGCCACGGTGACCGCGTTCGTCCGACGGGTCCTCGCCTGGTTCGAGCACCACGGCGCGCGGGCGCAGCGCCTCATGACCGACGGATGAAAGTCAAGTGATCTCGACGGACTGGTCCCTCTCTGTCAGGCTCCGAGGCCGGGTGCGGGTGACCGACGAAGCGAAGAGCAGACCGTTGGGGCTCATTGAGCCTGCCGCGCGGCTTGCCGCTTTGACGGCCGAGAAGATGCGCGTCCCGGTGTCGCGCCCGCACCCTTCTTCTTCGGTCCGCTCGCGCGCCAGTCGCTGACCAAGCGTCGATAGGCGGCCTCGGCTTGGCCCGAGAGCTCGCGCTCTGCCTCGCGCACATGCCGGTTGGCGAAGTTGCCGGCGACGCCTGCCTTGCCCTTGCGGGGCGGAGCACCCGCGAGCAGCTCGAGCTGGCGGATCTTCTTGCGGGTCATCGCCGGGCGCGCGAACGCATAGTCCTCTTCCCGCGTGAGCAGGTGCCAGAAGAGCACCACGAGCTTGCGCGCGGTCGCCGTTCCGCGACCTGAGGACCGCGGCGCGAGCGCACGCGCTCGAAGAAGGCCCGCAACGGGCCGGGAGTCATCATCACCTTCCAGGCGACCTCGCCGAGCATGTGGCGCGCCTCGGCCGAGCCGGCCTTCGAGATGTGGCCGTGGCGGGCCACCTCCGAGCCCGACTGGCGCACCCTCGGGTCGAGGCCCAGATAGCTGACGAGCTTGCGCGGCGAGGAGAAGCGGCCGATGTCGCCGACGCTCGCCACGAACGCCGCCGCGGTCTGGACGTTGACCCCGGGCACCGTCATCAGCCGCCGGATGTCGACGCTCTGAAGCGCTCGCTCGGCGATCTTTCGCTCGATCGCTGCGACCTCCTCGTCCAGGAAGTCGATCTGGCGCAGGCAGCCCTCGAGGGTGAGCTGCTCGTCGTCTGGCAGCACGAGCGTCGACAGCCAACGCCGCCCGGCCTTGCCGAAGGCGTCGGTCACCGGTGGCCGCGGGCAGAGGTTGCGAGCGAGGACTCCGTGGACCTCGTTCTTCGCGCGGGTGCGCGCTCGCACGAGCCGCGAGCGGCGGGCGACCAGGCGCCGCAGCGAGCGGGTCTCCTCGTCCGGCGCCCAGACCTGCTCCAGGTAGCCCGAAGGCCAGCAGCCTGGCGAGCGTCCGTGCATCCAGGCGATCGGTCTTCGCCTTCGCCTGGGTGATCGCGGCGAGCTTGCGCGTGTTAGCGATCACCACCCGCGCCACGTGAGGCTCGATCAGCCGCGCCACCTGCGCGGCCTGGGTGGTCGCCTCGAGCGCCACCGAATCCTCGGATCCGAGGC
>JALZII010000155.1 GCA_030860365.1 Actinomycetota bacterium | reverse complement strand
GATTGCCCCGGGAAGGATTCGGCACGGATGCTGAATCCTTCGCGCGGTAAGCGCTCGGCTCCACTGTCTAGTTCATTCAGAGAGCGTGTCAAAGATGCTTCGGGCCCTGGCAGTACACATAGCCGGGACCCATCTTCGACGGGTGCTCAGTCAAGACCCTCGCGCTCCGAAGAGCCGAGGGGTCGAACCTGGACGCGCGACCTCTCTCGAGATCGCGCACGCTGCTGAGTTTTCAAGGACCGTCCGGCCTCTCGGGCGGGGTCGCCGCCTGACAGATCGTTCCCCGGACATAGAAAAGGTCTCCCAAGGAGACCCGGCAGACCTTCTCCTGCGGGGGACCGAACAGTATAGCGCGACACCAGGCAACGGCAAGAGGCCTCCTGGCCGCTGCCGCCCACGCGATCTGGCAGGATGGGGCGGCGCCCCGATGTAGCGCCGACCCGAGCGAAGGAGCCTTCCAGATGAGCGAAAAGTCCGATTCCCACGACCCGCACGACGAGTCCTCCGCCGAGTCACCGATCCGGGGCAAGGACGAGGAGCCGACAGAGACCCACGGCGGCAACGAGTCCGAACAACAGGGAGGCAGCGGAGCCGGCCCCGAAGGCCTCGACTCAGAGGACACGCACAAGCCCCCCGAGCGGTAAGGGGCCGAATAGCCGAAGAGACGCCAGGGAGATCTCGCCGGGCGGCCGTCTCTCTGATCCACTAGGCGCGCCGCAGGCGCCGAAAGCGACGCTTTCCCACCTGCAGCAGCGCCCCGTCGAGGCGCTCGGTGGCAAGGTCCAGCTCGCCGCCTGAAACGGGCTCTCCGTCCAGGCGGACCCCGCCCTGTTCGAGCAGCCGGCGGGCTTCCGAGCGTGAGAGCCCGAAGGCCTCGCCCACCAGCGCGGGCAGATGCACCGTGCCGTCCGACGCCGAGAACGCGTGCTCGTCCACCTCGTCCGGCGCCTCGCGCCGGACGTGCAGGCGGTCGAAGTGGCTCTCGGCCTGCACGGCGGCGTCGGGTCCGTGGAAACGTGCGGTGAGCTCGCGCGCCACCGCACGCTTCGACTCGATCGGCGAGCGCGCCGGGTCAGGTGGGCCGTCCAGCAGCAGCTCGTAGAACACGGGCATCGCTGAGTCCGGGACGCGCATGAGCTTGCCGAACACCTCCTGGGGTGGCTCGTCCACCCCCACGTAGTTGTCCAGCGACTTCGACATCCGCCGCTCCCCGTCGGTTCCCGGAAGGATGGGCAGGGTGAGGATCGACTGCGGCGCCACCCCGTAGGCCTGCTGGATCGCCCGGGCGAGAAGGAGGTTGAACTTCTGATCGGTGCCGCCCAGCTCCACGTCCGCGCGGACCTGCACGGAGTCGTAGCCCTGGAGCAGCGGGTAGAGCAGCTCCAGGACCGAGATGGGCCGGCCGCCGGCGTAGCGGCGCGCGAAGTCGTCGCGCTCCAGCAGCTGAGCGACCGTGGCCGTGCGGGCCAGGCGGAAGAGGTCCTCCATCGCCATGTCCAGCCACTCGCCGTTGTGGCGCACCTCGGTGCGCTCGGGGTCGAGCACTGTGAAGGCCTGCCGGCGAAACGTCTCGGCGTTGGCGTCTATCTGCGCCGGATCGAGTAGGGGTCGGGTGGAGGAGCGCCCGCTGGGATCGCCCACCCGCGCGGTGTAGTCGCCGACGATCAGGACCACCGTGTGCCCGAGGTCCTGGAACTCATGCAGCTTGCGCAGAACGACCGTGTGGCCGAGGTGGATGTCCGGCGCGGTGGGGTCGATCCCCAGCTTGACCCGCAGGGGCCTGCCCTCGCGCAGCTGATGCGTCAGAGCACCCTCGGGCAGGGCGTCGACGGTGTTGCGTGTGAGGAATCGAGCGTCCTCTGCGACCCGATCCGTCATGGGCCCGATGCTAGTTGGGACCGAGCGAGCGGTGCTCGGCCGAGACCAATCGGTCCGGTGCTCGCGCGACCGACGCTCGGGCTGCGCTCCGGCCGAGGCGCCCGGCCTGCGCTCCTTCGCTAGACTTCCGCGTCTCGGCGGGGTCCGCGGGAGCGCGTCCCCAGGGCGCCGGCCGCCGTCCACGGAAGGCTTTTTCCCGCCCGGACGCATCGGGCCCCAGACCGCCGGACGAGCATGCCGAATTTGCGCACGCCCACATCCCAGAGTCCCGCTCGCACGGGCTCCCGGCCCCGCGCGGCCGGCTCGATCGGGCCCCAGCGGCCCAAGCTGAAGCGCCTGCGCCTGGCCCTGATCCTCGCGGGGCTCGGCGTGCTGGCCCTGATTTCGACGGTCTTCGGCATGATGACCGCCGTCTCCAGCGACCTGCCGGCGCTCGAGAACGAGGCCGAGTACCGCGCCGCGCGCAACTCTCTGCTGCTGGGAGACGACAAGAGCCGGCAGCCGATCGCCAAGCTGACCGGCAACAACAACCGGATCCTCCTCGACGAGGAGCAGATAGCCCCCACGCTCGAGAACGCCGTGGTGGCCATCGAAGACCAGCGCTTCTACCGCCACGGCGGGGTCGACTACAAGGGCATCGCCCGAGCCCTGAGCCAGGATCTTCTGCGCCGGCGCGCCGTTCAAGGCGGCTCCACCATCACCCAGCAGTTCGTCAAGAACGCGCTGTCGGCCCAGGGAGAGCGCTCGGTGTTCCAGAAGCTGCGCGAGTCCGCGCTGGCCTACCACCTCGAGCGAAAGTGGAGCAAGGAGAAGGTCCTCACCCAGTACCTCAACAGCGTCTACTTCGGCAACGGCGCCTACGGAGTCGAGGCCGCCGTGCGCACCTACTTCGGCAAGACCCCGGGGCCAGGCGACCCCCCCGCGGCGCGACTCGTCGAGCCGGCCGAAGCGGCGCTGCTGGCCGGGATGATCGCCTCGCCGAGCATGTACGACCCGGTCGAGAACCCCGACAGGGCCCGAGCCCGCCGCGACCAGGTGCTCGAACGAATGCTCGAGCAGAAGATGATCGGCCGCACGGAGTACGAGGAGGCGCGGCGGCGCGCGCTGCCGGCCCGCAGCGAGGTCCGCCCGCCGCGGCCCGACTCCGACCAGCCCTACTTCTCCAGTTGGCTCACCCAGCAGCTGGTCGACCGCTACCGGCCCGGTGTGGTGTTCGGTGGCGGCCTGCGGATCGAGACAACGCTCGATCCCGAGCTGCAGGAGGCGGCCGAGCAGTCGATCACCCGCAAGCTCGATGGGGTCGGCCCCGACTCCTCGCTGGTGGCGATCGAGAACAAGACGGGTGAGGTGAAGGCCATGGTCGGTGGTCAGGACTTCGACAAGACGCCCTTCAACCTGGCCACCAACGGCCACCGCCAGCCCGGCTCGGCCTTCAAGCCCTTCACGCTCATCGCCGCCCTGCAGAAGGGCGTCAGCCCCGAGGCGACCTTCACCTCCAAGAAGAAGGTTCTGCCCGGGAACTTCGAGGTCAACAACTACGAGGACTCCTACGCCGGCGTGTCGAGCCTTCGCTCGGCCACCTCCACCTCGGACAACTCCGTCTACGCCGAGCTCGGCCTCCAGGTGGGCACCAAGCGGATAGCGCGGCTCGCGCGCCGTATGGGAGTCCGCACTCCGGTGTCGACCAACCCGGCCATGACCCTCGGCGGCCTGAAGCAGGGCCTCACCCCGCTGGAGCTCGCCTACTCGTACTCCACCATCGCCAACCGGGGAGTCAGGGTCTCGGGGAGCCTGGCCGGGCAGGCGGGTGGCCCCGTGGGTGTGGAGAAGGTGCAGGGGTCGGACATCGAGGACGCAAACAAGAAAGTCAGGAAGCGGGTGTTCTCGCCGGAGGTGGCCGAGCAGACCCGCCAGCTCCTGGCCGGGGTGATCTCGGACGGAACGGGCAAGGCGGCTTCGATCGGCGAGTTCGCAGCGGGAAAGACCGGAACCACCGAGAACTACGGCGACGCCTGGTTCGTGGGCTTCAACGACGAGCTGACCGTGGCGGTGTGGGTCGGCTACGCGGACAAGCTGCGCGAGATGAAGACCGAGTACAGCGGCGGACCGGTGGCCGGCGGCACCTTCCCGGCCGAGATCTGGCGCGACGTCATGGCCAACTGGATACGCATTCGCGACGGGCGGGGGGATGGCCCCAAGGAACAGGAGCCGCCGCCCTCCACGGTGCCGACCACGCCTGCGCCCGGCGCTCCGGCGCCGGCGCCCGACGCGGCCGCTCCTGCAGCGCCACC
>JALZII010000142.1 GCA_030860365.1 Actinomycetota bacterium | reverse complement strand
GGCTAGGGGTTGGACTGGCGCGCAAGGAGCAGCGCGCGCTTGGGCCAGAAGGTTCCGGCCTTTGGCCCGCCACGCATCGAGTAGTGAGGGCTCCAGCCGCGGCAGGAGCCGGCCGAGGCCGCGGGACGGCTCATCCAGAGGTAGCCGTCGAGCTTGGGGTGGTTGGTCGCGACGGGGCGCGTTCCCAGGCCCGACCGCTTGGGGTTGCACCACACGTTCACGGTCCTCCAGAGGTTGGCCGCGCGGCTGATGTAGCGCCGGTAGGCGACGCGGCCGCGGCCGTTCTCGTCGCTGTTGATCACGAAGTGCTTGCCCCCCAGCATGCGGGAGATCCGCATGCCATAGCGGAGGTTGTTGGCGTTGGTGTCGAAGTGGGTGATGTTCAGCGAGAAGCCCCGCACCCGGCCCACGCCGGCGGCGCGCAGGTAGCGGGCCATCTCGCCCGCGGGGCGCCAGTCCGAGGCCCCGGCCTCGATGTACGTCGTCACGTTCGGCTTCTCGGAGAGCAGGCGGATGCCGTAGCGCATGTTGCGCAGGCGGGCGAGACGACGGGAGCCGCGCAGGCACTTGAGCGTGCCCAGGGCGTCGGGCTCGAAGGCGACGATTGCACGGTAATTGCCGAGGCCCTGGACGAAGCGCTCCATCCAGCGCCGGTAGCGGCCATCCTCGCGTGCTCCTCCGCCGGTATAGCCCTTGGTGCACTTCTCGCCCTTGTGGTTGAGCACCGTGATGCCCGGCACGGCCCCCGGCGAGCGCTCAGCCGCGCGCTGGAGGAAGACACGCGTGTTGCGCTCCGGATTGCGGTCGGTCTTGCCGATCCAGCGGAAGATCGGCTGGCTGGCGATCTTGTACATCAACGCCGCTGAGCCGGGCTGGTTTTCGCGCCGGTAGCGGCGAAACCACTTGGCCGCGGGCTGATCGAACATGTCCACGTAGAACTTCACGCCGAGCAGCGGGCTGGGGTCGCTCGCGCCCGGGGCGCGCCAGTCGCGTGCGGGCGCGGGGGTCGGCGGCGTGGGCGTGGGAGTCGGCGTCGGCACGGGCGTGGGGGGAAGGATCGGGAAGATCTGCGCCGAGGCGGGGGCGGCCGTCGCGAGCACCGCGACGAGCGAGATGAGAAGGACGAGGTGGCGGCGCATGGTTGCTTGGATAACCCGACCGGAGGTTCCGTTTCCCCATGGGGCACGGCCGATCTGGCACACAAGTGCGTTATCGGAGGCAGCGAAGAGCTTCCTTAGCCCCTAGACGCGCCAGCTTCGAAGAAGTCAGGCGCCGCTCGATCTAGCCGGAGAGCGGCTCTTTCTGGGCCTCGGTCTCCGGTGCCTTGATGTAGGGCTGCTTCTCGTCCTGCTTCTCGGTCTCGTGGTACACCGACTCGGCGTTGACCGCCCAGAGGTCGTGCTCGGTGCCCTTCACGAGGTTGTCCACCGCGCGCATGGAGGTGAGCATGGAGTGGTCGGAGTTGTTGTAGCGGTGCAGCCCGTTCCGGCCGACCTGCTGGAAGTTGTCCAGCCCGTCCACGAAGCTCCGGATGGTCGCGATCCGATCCGAGTAGTCCATGTCGTACATCGGGTAGGCCTTGGGCACGCGCGTCGCGAAGCCGAACTCGAGCTTGTCGCGGGTGGCCAGGCCCAGCTGCTCGAGCTCCTTCATGCCGAGCTCGACGAGCT
The DNA here is from genome assembly GCA_030860365.1 of Actinomycetota bacterium. Taxonomy (GTDB): domain Bacteria; phylum Actinomycetota; class Thermoleophilia; order Solirubrobacterales; family Thermoleophilaceae; genus JACCZR01. Next base: position 10,413 of record JALZII010000142.1, on the reverse strand, counting down.
TGTCGTCGTCCATCTCCCACAGGTGGTCGCCGGCAAAGCAGAAGTACTCGAGGCCCACGCACGCCTTCGTGTCGTCCGGAACCATCCACGGGCTCCAGGAGCGGAAGTTCTGGATGCGCCCGACCTCCACGTCGGGCTCGTGGATGTAGATCCAGTTGTCGGGGAAGAGATCCTCCCCGTCGAGCACGAGCGAGACGGTGAGGAAGTCTCGGTAGCGCAGCCCCTTGGCGGCGGCGATGACCTCGGGCTTGGGCCGCGGCTCGGCCATGCCCACGGTGTTGCGCAGGGGCAGCGAGGAGATCACGTTGGCGGCCTCGTAGACCTCGTTGGGGGTGTGCACCCGGACGACCCTGCTGCCCTCCACCTCGAGCTTGGTCACCGGCGTGTTCATGAGGATCTTGCCCCCGAGCTGCTGGATGTCGTCGGTCATCGTCTCCCACATCTGCCCCGGCCCGTAGCGGGGGTAGTGGAACTCGCCGATGAGCGTCTTGATCTCGTCGCCCTTGTTGCCGAAGAAGGCGGCCTTTGCGGCGCTGAAGAACGACAGCCCCTTGATGCGCTGGGCGGCCCAGTCGGCGCGGATCTCCGACACCGGCACTCCCCACACCTTCTCGGTGTACGAGCGGAAGAAGTTGTCGAACAGGCGCTTGCCGAAGCGGTTGATCACCCACTGCTCGAAGGTGTCCTCGCGCCCCTTGGGCCTGATCTTCGCCCAAGCGTAGGAGAGCATGCACCGCGTGAGCTCGACGGGGCCCAGCTTCTTGATCACGTCGGCGCCGCGCAGCGGATAGTCGAGGAAGCGCTTGCGCCAGTAGATGCGCGACATGCGCGGGCGCTTGAGGAACTCCTCGCGCATGATCTCGTGCCAGAGGTCGTCGACCTCCTGGACCTTGGTGAAGAAGCGGTGGCCGCCGAGGTCGAAGCGGTACTTGCCGCCCGGGCCGTCGCGGACCTCGGTCTTGGCGATGCCGCCCACCTGGTCCTCGGCCTCGAAGACGATCACCGGCAGGCCCTGCTTGGTGAGCAGGTATGCCGCGGTCAGGCCCGCGGGCCCTGCGCCGATGACCAGGGTGGGCTTGTCGCGAAGCTCCGGCGCGGCCGGCTCCGCGGTGGGGGAATGGTTGTCGCCATCTGCCATCTCGTCCTCAGCTCGTCTTCTCGTAGAGCACTCCGCGCACTCCGATTCGGGTGGCCCGCCGGTAGAACTCGGGCGCGGCTCGCAGTTGGCGGTAGCGGGGATCGAGGCCCATGTCCAGGCCCCACTGGGCCGCCCGCCGCCGCACGAGCTGTGTCCACGGTGCGTCCCAGTCGTTCTGCTGTGTGGTGACCGGGTGCACGAAGAACACCTGCGCGCCGCGCGGGAGGCTAGCAAGCAACGGGTCGAGGTTCCGCTGCGGAGTAGCCGCCACCAGGCGATCCTGGGCGTCGGTCCAGTCCATGACGCTCGGGTTCCTGACCGGGCCCAGCGGTGTGGCGTACCTCAGGCCGCGGACCGGTAGGTGATAGTCGATCAGCGGCGTCTGCTCGGGCTGCATCACCACCACGAGGTCGCCCGACCGAAGCTGCGGGGTGGCGGCCTTGCCCAGGTCCGCCGCGTTGCTCTTGTTCTTGAGCTCGTAGCTCTTGGGGATCGACCAGACGCCCAGGACGATCACCAGCGCGACCAGGCCGAGCCTGCCGGCGCGGGCGAGGCCGACCGAGGCCAGAAGGAGCAGCGCCCCGAGCGTGGCGCCGAGGTAGCGCGTGGTCCAGGCGGGCGAGACCTGGGAGACCAGCCAGGCGACGGCCAAGGTGCCGACGAAGGCGATCGCGATGGTGACGAGCGCGGTTCGCTCCCGGCTGAGGCGCTCGCGCAGCACCAGGGCCAGGCCCGAGCCCGCGGCGAGCACGAGCGCCACCGTGGCCGAGCCGCCGCCGAGAAGGGACTTGGCGATCTGGACCGGCGCCCCGAACTTGGGCGAGTCGAGCCACGGCGCCCCGGTGTGCTGCACCTGGTGGAGGAGCGTGGGCAGCCACGGCAGGTAGAGCAGGGCCGCCGCGCCGAAGCCGATGGCCGCGTCGCGCAGGAGCTCCCGACGCTCAGTGGAGACGCCCGAGGGCGAGCGGTGCTCGGCCGGCCCACGCCCGGCCTGCGCTCCTCCGCCAGTACGCCACAGGAAGGCCAGCGAGACCACAAGTCCCGCCGCCACGAACACCCCCCAGTTGTGGGTGTAGAAGAGCGCGGCGAGCGAAACCGCCGTCAGGGGCAGGTACCGCCGTCGCCGGAAGACGAAGACGTGCACGAAGGATGCGGTGACGATGAGGCTGAGGAGCACCATCAGCGAGTACATCCGCGTCTCCTGCGCGTAGGTGGTGACGAACGGGTTCACCGCGGCGAGCGCGGCGCCGATCAGGCCTGCCCGACGTCCGAAAAGAGTCCATCCGGCCCACAGCGCCGCGGGGATCAGCAGGAGCGAGATGGCCACCGACAGCCCCTGGGTCTCCCCCGGGCCGCTGCCCAACAGCCCCGTCCACAGGTTGAGCAGCATGTAGTAGAGCGGTGGGGAGCCGTCCTGGCGCAGGACACCCGGAATGTCGAAGAAGGGTTGGGAGGAGATCCCGATCGACAGCCCCTCGTCCATCCACAGCGAGTCGCCCAGGCTGAGTGTGCGCAGGACGAGCGAGACCAGCAGCAGGCCGAGCACGAGCAGCGCCACCCACCAGTTGCCCGTGGGCAGGAAGGCGGGGAGGCGGGGCAGGCCTCGGGGCCGGCGGGACGCGACGGAGGCCACCCGGAAACCTTAGTCAGGTTACCCCCTGCGGGCGTCCGGCCCGCAGGCTCGATCGCAAAGGGCGCCTTCCAGGCGCCGAGTGCCCTGCAGGCCTCCAGCCCGCAGGTTCGATGGCAGAGGGACGTGGTCGGTGTTCATCGGATGGTCGCGCGCCCACCGGCGGGCGAGCGCGGGGCATCGCGTGATGCGGCGGGACAGGCCGAGCGGCCGCCGGGGGGCACGGTCACGACGCGCCACTTGCCCTCGCGGGCGATCTGCCTGTAACGGCGGTCGGTGAGCTCGATCACCAAGGGGCCGGTGGGGATGGTCCGCGTGCGAAACCCGGCGCCGGGCGGAGGGGTGCCCTCCAGCGAGCGCACCTGCGCCCCGTGCACCCCGAGCTCGTAGGCCACCATCTGTGTCTGGTAGGGGCCGCTGTACAGGCCGCCGCAGGCCTTCAGGCGCTCCTTGCCGCCGGCGGCCGCGATCACCCTCTCCAGGTTGGGCCACAGCGAGGCCTCGTGGGCGACCAGCTTGCGTGACTTGACGAAGCGCTTCTCGACGAAGCTGTCGCCCTTCTGGCCCATCACGGGCAGCGCCACGAGGCAGACCGCCACCGCCGCGCCGGCGACGATCACCGCGCGGGCCGCCCAAGGCCTTCCCGTGAGCCGTTCGGCGACGGCTCCGGCGCCGCGCAGGGCGAACGCCGCCCCCACGCCGGCCAGCACGGTGATGGCGGTCAGCGACACGATCAGGTAGCGCGAGTTGCCTGCGTAGCCCGCCTCGGTCATCACTGCCACCAGCGCGAACCAGGCGCACCCTCCGGCGAACAGGGCGAGCACCGGCCGGTCGCTGCGCCGGCGCAGGAAGCGGTACAAGGCCCACGCCACCGCCACGGCGGCGCCGATCTTCACCGGCGTGCCCAGCGAGCCCCCGAAGCGCTCGAGCAGCAGCATGGTCGGGTCCTCGGCGAGGGCCGCGCTGCCGCGGTTGGGGTTGGTGGCGCGGGTGGCGGCGCGCAGCGCCTGCCCCGAGCCCCACAGCTCCGGGCCGAACCACAAGAGCGGGACGAGCAGTCCGAGCAGCGCCGTGCGCACCCGCAGGGCGGGCTCGCGGACCAGCAGGAACAGGCCGTAGATCCCGAGGAAGGGCCAGATCTCGGGCCGCAGGAGGGCGGCCGCCACCCCGAAGTAGAGGGCGTGGGCCCTCTGTCTGGTGGGAGCGCCAGCCCGCGATCGGCCGAAGGATGTGCCGGCGAGCCCCTGGCCGTCGAGGTGGCGCTCGAAGGCGAGCAGCACCAGCGCGACCATGAGCGCCTCGGAGTTGCCGAGCGCGGCGTCGCGCACGAAGTTGAAGCTGGCGAGCAGGAGGAGCCCGGAGGCCGCGCCGCCAAGGGCGCCGGCCAGCCCGCCGCCGGCGAGGCGCCAGGCCACCCGAAAGGCCATCACGCAGGCAAGCAGGGCGCCGGCCCGGGCGACGGCCAGCCACAACGCCGGCGCGACGTCCTCGCCGAAGAGCGAGAAGACGGTGGTGAACACCACGGGCAGCGGCTTCCACGAGGGCCCGCCCTCGGTCACCAGGTCGAGGTGGGCGACCTCCCTGCCCCACAGGATCCAGGCCCACGGGTCGTAGGTCGGGGTCGCGTAGAAGAACAGGCTGAGCGCCCCGAGCGCCAGGCAGACGGCGAAGATCAATCCGAGCCCACCGGGGGGACGCGCGGCGTCGAGCTCTTCGGCCCGGCGCCCGGCGACGATCGGGGAGCGGCTCCCGGATTCCTCCTCTCGTCCTCTCAGGCGAACGAGGCGGGCGTCTGCGGGTGCCCGCACTAGTGGACCACCCGGCTCAGGCCCGGCTTGGCGCGAGCCGTGCGGCGCTGCGCAGTCGCGCCCAGCCGCCGTAACGAACGACGAGCACCACCAGGCCGACGACGGTGATCGGCACGTAGAGGATGAAGCGCAGCAGCAGGAGGTACGAGACCACCACGGCGCCGGCGCCGCCGAGGGCGCGCGCGCCGAAAGCCACCGCGGCGTCAAAGGTGCCGATCGAGCCCGGAGCGGCGGGCAGGGCTGCGACGAAGTTGGTGAGCGCCACCAGGTACAGGGCGCCGCTGACGCTGATGTTCAGCTTCACCGCCTCGGCCACGGCCAGGTAGACGGCGCCCTCGAGCATCCAGAGCACGAACGTGACCCCCAGCAGCCATACGCCCTCCTTGCGGATCAACGCGCGGGGAGCGTCGGCCAGCGGACGGATGAACTCACGCACCCGCACCATGGAGCCGCGCCGGCGAAGGAACTCCAGCCCGGCGATTCCCACTATGAGCACAGCCACTGCCACGCTGCCGATCAGCACAGGGTGCTCGGTGGGAAGGACGTCACGGTCGATCGTGAGCGTCACCACCACGGCGAGGATCGAGCCCAGGGCGATCACGTCCAGCACGCGCTCGGCCACGATCGTCCCTGTGACCGTACGCTTGCCGGCGCCCGTGCGCTGGGAGAGCAGCACGACGCGCAGCGCCTCGCCCGCGCGCGCGGGGAGCACGTTGTTGCCCATGTAGCCGACCGTCGTGAGGCCATAGCAGTGGCTTCGCGGGGCGCGGACCCCGGTGAGCTTGAGGATGTGGTGCCAGCGCTCGGCGCGAACGGCAGTGGCGGCCCCGTAGATGACCATCGCCAGCCCGAGCAGGGCAAGCGCGCCGGCGCTGTCGGGAAACCGCGGAGCGTCCTGATGGGCTGCCCACCAGACGACAGCGCCGAGCGCGACCAGAGAGAGGGCCGCTTGGATGAGCGCAAGACGACGATTCATTCGGGTCAAGGTTCCACGAGAGGAACGCCGGCTCCTCCGTGTTCGCTGCGGAGGGACGACGCTCGACGAGACCGGCCGCGTGGACCGACCACAGCGCCGCACGGTAGCAGGAGGGACGGTCGAGCAGCGGTGCTCGGGGCGCGCTGTGGCCCGTCGAGCGGCGGTACTCGGCCGGCCGACGTCCGGGCCTGCGCTCCGGCGCTATAGCGAGACATCGAAGCCGTTCGTGTGTTACCGCGCCCGAATCTTCGCCAAGAGCCGAAGGCACGGCTACCCTGGTCGCGTCGGTCCTGGCCCCTTCATGCGTCATCCGCTCAAACTGACCCTCACGCTGCTCGCCCTCGTGGTGGCTGCCTCCGTGATCGCTTCGGCGTCCTGGGCCCAGGGAGGGACGGCGCCGGCGCCGGCCCCGCCCACTCCAGCCCCCGCACCCACGCCCACGCCCCGGCTCGTGGTCGACTCCCCGCAGCGGCGCACGCTCATTCGCGAGGGCCAGGCGGGCCGCCTGCTGATGGGAGGCGCCTGGTACTTCCGCCTCGACGACTCACGCAGAGGGCGCTTCCAGCGCCAGCGCTCCCTGCGGGGGTGGACCCGCGTGTCGGTGCCCCACAACTGGAACGCCAAGGACGTCACCCTGAACAAGTCCTCGGTCGGCTGGTACCGCAAAGAGTTCAAGCTCTCCCGCAAGCAGATGCCCAAGGGCACTGCGTGGCGTCTGCGCTTCGAATCGGCCAACCACACGGCGGTCGTCTACCTCAACGGCCGCCAGATCGGCCGCCACACGGGCGGCTACCTCCCCTTCGAGGTGGACGCCAAGCCCAAGCGCGGGCGCAACCGCCTGGTGGTGCGGGTCTCGACGCTGCGCGGGGCCAACGACCTGACCCACTGGCGGCTCGCAAGGTTCAACGGCTATGGCACCGGCGGCTGGTGGAACTTCGGCGGCCTGCTGCGCGAGGTCTACCTGCGGCCCGTGCGCGGCACCGACATCGAGCAGCTCGCAGTGCTCCCGCGGTTGAAGAGCCGGCGCTCCTCGGCCCGAGTGGTCACGCGGCTGAAGGTCCGCAACCTCGCCCGCCGGCGCCAGACCGTCAAGGTCACGCTCAAGCTGGGCAAGAAGACGGTGGCCACTGCATCTCCACGGATCGCCGGGCGGCGCAGCCGGGAGGTGCGCACGAGCTTCAGGATCCGCAGGCCCCGCCTCTGGCAGCCAGGGCGCCCGCGCCTCTACGCGCTCAAGGCCACGGCCTCCAACGAGGGCGGTCGAAGCCGCTACGGAGTCTCGTTCGGCGTCAAGCACCTCACGCGCACGGCGGCCGGCGTCGCCCTGTTGAACGGCCGCGCGCTGAACCTGCGCGGGGCCAGCCTCCACGAGGACGAGCCGAACAAGGGCGCGGCCTGGGACACGCGCGAGCGCCGCGCGCACCTCGGCTACCTGAAGTCGCTCGGCGCCACCGTCACCCGTGCCCACTACCCGCTGCATCCCGCGTTCATGGAGTCCCTGGACCGGGCAGGGATCATGTTCTGGGCGCAGGCGCCCGTGTACCAGGTGCGCCCCGAGAAGATGGTGGGAAGGATCCGCAGGAACGCCGTCCAGGCCAACCGCGACACCGTCATGGCGGGGATCAACCACGCCTCCATCTTCACCTGGTCGATCGGCAACGAGCTCTCGGGCAATAACGGGACCGTGTTCTTCAACGAGACACAGCCCGCCTACCAGGCCTTCGCCACCCAGGCCGCACGCGCGGTGCGCAAGCTCGACCCCACGCGCTTCGTGGGGATCGACCGCCAGTCGATCCTCGGCCAGCCCGACCCCTCGCCCGCGCTGTCGCGGTCGCTCGACGTCATCGGCATAAACGAGTACATGGGCTGGTACCGCGCCTCGCAGATCGGCCGGCCCTCACAGACCAACGACCTCGGGGCATTCCTCGATCGCACGCACGCGCTCTACCCCGGCAAGCCACTCTTCGTGACCGAGTACGGGGCCGAGTCCAACCGCATCGGCCCGAGCACCGAGCTGGGCACCTTCGCCTTCCAGAACCAGTGGACGCTGGACCACCTGCGCATCCACGCCTCGAAGCCCTTCGTGAACGGCTCGATCCTGTGGGCGCTGCGCGACTTCCGCGTTCACCCGACCTGGGGCGGCGGCAACCCCAAGCCGAACCCGCCCTGGAACAACAAGGGGCTGATCGACGAGAACGGCACGGCCAAGCCGGTCTACGGCCTGGTCCAGCGCGAGTTTCGGGCCACCCGGCCCTTCCGCTGACTCGCCGGCAAACCGCGTGAGCCGGCCAGCTCGGGCGGGCGCCGGCGGGGCCGGGCCAGCAAGCGGGCAGCCACCACGCCGCCGAGCGCGCCGAAAAGGTGGCCTTGCCAGGAGACGCCCGAGCGCGGCACGAGGCCGCCGAGGAGGGCGCCGCCCATGAACAGCACCACCACGGCCGCCAGCGCGAGCTCGCCCGCGCTGCGGTTGAAGATCCCGCGGACGATCAGGTAGGCGGCGTAGCCGAACACCACTCCGCTGGCGCCGATGTGCACAGTGTTCTGAGGCGCCACCAGCCAGGTGCCGAGGCCTCCCACCAGCATCACGATCAGCGTCACCGCGGCCAGGCGAACCAGGCCGCTGAAGGCGATGGCCAGCCCGAGCGCCGCGAAGGGCACCGTGTTGGAGGCCAGGTGACCGAACCCGGCGTGGAGGAACGGGGCGGTGGCCACGCCCACCAGGCCATCGGCCTCGCGCGGCTCGATGCCCAGCCGGTCGAGGCGATGCCCGGCCGCGACGTCGATGATCTCGAGGCCCCACATCACCGCGACCATGACCACGATCACCCAAAGCGCGGTGCCGCGCCGGGCGCCGCCGGTGGCGCTCGAAGCGGAGCGGCGGGACCGTGGCGCTCTCACCGCCCGGACTGTGGCAGAGCGCTAGCGGCGGCCGTCGGTGCGGCGGGGGTCCGGCACGTAGGTGACCGAGTAGGTCAGCCGGGCGGTGAAGTAGGTGCATCCGTAGTTGCGGCTGCCGTTCAAGAACTGCTGCTGGGCCCGCTGGCTGACGTTCGAGCAGGAGCCCTTGCGCCGCGAGGAGCGCCACCAGTTCGCGCGGCCCAGACCCAGCGCCAGCGAAGGCGTCCAGGTTGGGACGGTGAGCGCGATGCGGTTGCCGCGCGAGACCTTCAGCGGCTCGTCGAAGACGAAGGTCGGCGAGGAGCCGAAGTAGCGATCCACCCGAAAGCGGGCGGACTGGCGCAGCAGCCGGTGGCTCAGGCGGGTCTTGCGCGTACGGCCCGCGCGCAGGACCGAGATGCGCACCTGCGGCGGCCCGCCGTAGAGGTCGGTGAAGAACGCGCGCTCCTTGGCCGACGGCTTGCCGAGGGCGATCGTGAAGGCCAGCAGCTTGCCGGCGCGCGGGACGATGAACGGGTCCTTCTTGGCGCCCGAGCGGCCCATGTAGCCGGTCACTCGGCCCACCGCCTGGCACTCGGTGGCGCCGGCCGCCGGGCAGCTGGCCTTGGCCGAGGGGGTGGCCCCGTCGCCCATCTCGATCACACGCGCCGAGGCAGCGGGGGCGGCGGCCAGTGCGCAGAGAACAATGAGAAATGCGAGAGCGCGCTTCATCGGCGTGTAGGAACACCCTATTTGCACGGGAGTTGCGGGTGCTCTCCGGCCCATTACCCTCCTCCCCGTGCGTTGGGAGCCGGCTCTGATCCCCCTCTGCGCAGTAGCGGGCTGCGGCGGTGTGAGCGACGGACCGCCGAACGCCAGCGTGGACCCCAACGACAAGCGCGGCGTGGCCCTCGCCTGCATGAAGGAGAAACGGATCGACGCCCGGCCCGAGGGAAAGGACGTGATCCAGGTGGGCGATCGACGCACCGGGCCGCGAATCCAGTTCTACCTCTCGACGGGCGCGGCCGAGACCACTCAGTTCAAGGGCGAGGCCCAGGGCGCCGAGCAGATCGAGAATGCGCTGATGTACGTGCGCGAGGGCGACGACCGGCTGCTGGAGGAGCTCGAGACCTGCGTGGCTGACTCCGTCTGAGAGGGGCTACTCGGTCGTGGACGCAACGCTCTGGCCACGCGGCGTGAACACCCGCCAGCGGCCCTGGCGAAAGCGCAGCTCGATGTCCGCCCTCCGCGCCTGCTTGGGCGCGGTGCCCGCCTGGCGGCTGCGCGCCGCGAAGATCACGCCCTCGCCGCGCGCGCCCTCGACGTCGCCGATCGGGAGCTTGACTTCCCAGGCGAGCCGGGTCACGAAGCCGCGGTTCACGGTGGGAAACCCGCGTGCCACCACGGCGTCGGGGCCGCCGGCGCGGTCGACCGAGGTCTTCAGGTCGTCCTGAAGCTGGACCAGACGGTCGATCGACCTGGCCTGACGCTCGATGCGTCCCAACCGCGGGGAGACGTAGAGGCCGGCCCCCACACAGATCAGCGCCGCCACGGCGACCTGAGCAGGCAGGCGCGGGGCCAGCCGCACGAGGCGACCGGCTCCGGCAGCACCCACCACGCACGCGATGGCCAGCGGCACCAGGAAGTAGCGCGAGTTGCCCGAGAAGCCGAGCTGGGTCATCAACACGATCAGGCCCACCCACGCGGCGGCGGCTCCGGTCAGCCACAGCACGGGCTTCTCGCGCGCGCGGATCGCCAGCGCCACCGCGGCCAGGACACCGATCTCGAGGGCCAGGCCCAGCAGCGCGTGCGCTCGCTCGAGCGCGGCGAGCCACGGCCTGTCACGTAGGGAGAGGCTCCACGGCGGCTCTCCCGTGGCCTTCTGGCCGGCGCCGAGGGGGTTGCCCGAGCCGATCCACTCGGGCACCAGCCACACGATCGGCAGGGCGATCGCGAGCCCCACCGCGAGCTTGCGCAGCTCGGG
>JALZII010000141.1 GCA_030860365.1 Actinomycetota bacterium | reverse complement strand
CGGCCAGCGCACGAAGGCGCGGCGGCGGGCGAACTCGCGGTGGATCGCGAGGCGGTTCCACGGCAGCGAGTTGCGCTCGTACCAGCGCCACTTCTGCAGGTAGAGCTTCAGGTCGTCCAAGCGGGGGGCAGCCTTTCAGAGGGCGTGCGGTCGGGTCGTCGCGCACAAGACCCGGTCGATCCCAATCCGGGCCTCCACGACGGCGTCTGCTTGCGCCGGCCGCGGCGGGCTCGCGGTCAGCTTCAGGGTGGGACGCTCGACTTTCGCGGCGCCGGGCGCTCCGCCGACCCTGTGGAGTGCCTGATCTCCGATGACACCGGGGCTGACGAGGAAACGCCGTGCGCGCGCAATCCGGCGTTCGCCCCGGGCAGCCGCCGGATCGCCTACGAGCTGGAGGGCCGGCTCGTCGTCGGGGGGCTGAAGCAGTCACAGCGGACCCGGCTCAAGCAGCTCACAGACCACGACAGCGATCCCGCCTGGGATCCGAAGGGCCAAAGACTGTTCTTCGAGGGCCGGCGCTCGGGCAAACGTGGGATCTACACGGTCCGCAGCGATGGGACCGACCTCAGCGGGCCGCTGGCGCCCGGGGGGGCGCCGGCGGTGTCGAGCCGCGGCCGGGTCGCCTACGTCGCAGGCGGCTTCATTCGCGCTCTCGACCCCCGCTCCGGCTCGAGGAGGAAGCTCGCGCGCGGGAACTATCCCGATTGGTCACCGTCCGGGCGCTCGATCGTCTTCCAGCGGCGCTCCGCGACATACGTCGTCTCGGGCTCGCGACGCAAGCCGCCGCGGCTGCTGCTGCGCAGCGCGCGCCGCGCCGTGTACTCGCCCAATGGGAAGAGCATCGCCTTCTTGCGGGTCGCGCGCGGCGACGGGGGCGGGCGCTACTCCCACTACTCCGTCTTCGCGGCGCGGCTCAACGGGAGCAACCGAAGGATTCTGTGGCGCGGCGGCGAGGTCGATACCGGCAGCGAGTTCAACAGCTACCGAGAGATCGCCTGGGGCGGCCGCTGAGCCGCTGACCAGGCGTCGCGCATACTCGATCTCAGCGCCCGGAGTGGTCCACGCAGCCGAGCCCTCGGTCAGGCCGCCGCGGCCAGGCCCCGCCGCCGCTTGCGGACGGCCGCGGGCTCCACGACCCCATCCGCCAGGAAGCGGCCGGTGTAGGAGCCCTCAGTGCCCGCCACCTGCTCGGGCGTCCCTTGAGCCACCACCAGGCCTCCCTCCTCGCCGCCTTCGGGACCCATGTCGATGATGCGGTCGGCGGTCTTGATCACGTCTAGGTTGTGCTCGATCACCACCACGGTGTTGCCGGCCTCGACGAGGCGGTCGAGCATCTCCAGCAGGCGCTGGACGTCGGCGAAGTGCAGGCCGGTCGTGGGCTCGTCGAGGATGTAGAGCGTTCGCCCGGTCGCCACCTTCGAGAGCTCTGAGGCCAGCTTTACCCGCTGGGCCTCACCCCCTGACAGGGTGGTGGCGGGCTGGCCCAGGCGCACGTAGCCCAGGCCCACGTCGCTCAGTGCCTGCACCTTGCGCTTGATCTTCGGGATGTTCTCGAAGAACTCGGTGGCCTCGCGGACCGGCATCGCCAAGACGTCGGAGATCGCCTTGCCCTTGAAGCGCACCTCGAGCGTCTCGCGGTTGTAGCGCCTGCCGTCGCACTGCTCGCAGGGCACGTAGACGTCGGGCAGGAAGTGCATCTCGATCTTGATCTGACCGTCGCCGCGGCAGACCTCGCAGCGCCCGCCCTTGACGTTGAACGAGAAGCGGCCCGGCTTGTAGCCGCGCGCGCGGGCCTCCTGGGTCTTCGAGAACAGCTCGCGGATGTGGTCGAAGAGGCCGATGTAGGTGGCCGGGTTCGAGCGTGGCGTGCGGCCGATCGGCGACTGGTCGATGTTGATGATCTTGTCGACCGCCTCGAGGCCGTCGATCCGCTTGTGAGCTCCGGGGCGCTGCTTGGCCCGGTGCAGCCGGTTTGCCACCGCCTTGTAGAGCACCTCGTTGACCAGCGTCGACTTGCCCGAGCCCGACACGCCGGTCACAGCGGTGAAGACCCCCAGCG
>JALZII010000140.1 GCA_030860365.1 Actinomycetota bacterium | reverse complement strand
CATGGGGGTGGGGCCGGGGCGGCGGGCGGGGGACCTGCGCTTCTTTGGCTTGGCTCGCCCGGGAGCGCACGGATCGCCGGCGTGGGCGGCGCGTCGCGCCCTGGGGCGCTTACGCGTCGCGGAGCGGGTGGCCGTGGGATGCTCGCTCTTCGTGCGGCGAGCCTTCGTCTCCGAGCGCCCGGGCGGTTTGGCAAGCGCGCCGCCGAAGGCGGGCTCGAAGGGCTTCTTCGGGTCCTTGCTGCGGGGCGGCTCGGGCACCTCTCGGATGATCGCCTCGGTACGACAGCGGCCAGGCGCTTCTGCGCGCTCGGTTTGCTTGCGGGGCGGCTGCTTGCGCTTCCTGGGCCCGCGCCCCCTGGCCCTGCGCTCCCTGGGCTTGCGCTCAGGCCTCGAAGCCGAGCGCTTCGAGCCCGGCCGCCGGCGCAGCCGGGGGGGCGCGTCCTCGTCGACCGTCGGCCCCCAGTAGACATCTGGCTCGGGCTTCGTGGGAGGCACCAGCGGCGGCGCCGGGGTGGTCGTGGTGCCGGGGGTGGTGGTGGGTGCGGCACCCACGGGCACCACGCCGACCGCGAGAGCCCCGCCGGCCACCAGCGCCGCCACGAGGATGGCGCCGAGAGGACCAGACCGCCGTGTCACGGACCGGTGGTCCCCGCCAGCTCGCGGCCGCACTGCCAGCAGTACACGGCACCGCGGTTGTAGAGAGCGTTGCAGGCGGGGCAGGCACCAGCGGCGCCGCCCTCCTCGAGGCGGAGCAGGCGCTCCAGCGACGAGAGCTCTGAGTCCAGCTCCTGGACCTTCGCCGCCTGGCGCTTGAGCACGTCCAGGCGGAAGTGGTCGCGCACCGCCATCTCGTAGGCCAGCCCGCCGAGGTCCCAGTGCTCGGTGGCGTAGTCCTTGGCCACGCGGTCGCGCCGGCGGGCCAGCTGCGAAGCCGGCACCGCCGGGCGGTCCTCATCTTCGAGCTGTTCGGCGTGGCGGCCGTTGGGACCGCGGACGCGACTCAGCGCGCTCACTCGATCTCCTTGCCGCTGGTCGTTTCCTTTTCCTTGGGCGGGAGCTTGCCGGGTGCCTGGAGGGTGTCCGGGAGCTTGGCGGACTTCTTCTGCTGCTCCTCGCCGGTGGCGTTCTCCAGGTCCTTGAGGGTCGACTTGTCGACCTGCTTGACCTTCTCCTCCTTGGTCTCGCCCTTGGCGCCGAGGTCGTCCACGGCCACCTGGACGACCTTGGCCTTCTTGAACTTCTTCTTCAGGCGCTTGAGGGCCGCCCCCGCCTTCTTCTTGGCGTCCTTGCCGGTGAACACGCCCGAGTAGACGACGTACTGACCCTCCTTGAGCGAGGTGTACTCGTCGGAGTCCAGCGCGCCCACGTCCTTGGCTCCCTTGCCCTCGGCGTCGGACTTGGCGGCGTTCACCGCCGCGACATCGTCCTTGGGCAGCGCCTGCAGCTGGACGGTGTAGCCGCTCTTGCCCTCCGGCCAGTCGCTCTTGAACTCCTCGCCGGCGCCTGCGGTGTCCGCGCCTCCGCCCGATCCGCCGCCGCCCTGGCCGTTCGTGTTGACCACGATGTTGGCCGGCTTCTGAGGGGCAGGAGCGGAGGCCACCCGGACGGGCTCGTCGTTGCCGCCCAGCGTGCCCAGCAGGACCCCCAGCGACACCAGAAAGGCGCCGCCGGCCGCTGCGGCCACCGCGACGGGCGGACCGCTGAAGCGCCGCGGCGCAAGCTCCTCGACCTCCTCCGCGGGCAGCACCTCTTCCGCCGACCGCCCGGTGAGCATCTCCGCGTAGGGCACGCGCGTGTCGGCGCGGCGGCGGCCGCAGTTGAGGCAGTAGCGCTGGTCGGAGTCGAGTGGGGAGTCGCACGCGGGACACGGGTCTCCCTGTTCGCCGAACGTGGGCTGGGGTAGGTCGTTCATGTGCCCTCCTCGAGGGTCGTGGGGGGCGAGACGATGGTGATGCTGGCGCCCTTCGGATCGCCGATGAAAAAGATCTGATATCCCGCGCTCCTGCCGGGACGGAGCTTCTCGATGCCGCCTGCGCCCGCCGCGACCACCTTGCCGCCCTTGCGGGCCACGGCGTAGAGGACGAGCTTCTTCTGAAGGATCTTCGAGGGGTTGGTCACCCTGCCCTCGGCCGCCAGGCCGCTCACCGGATCGGGGATGAGCTCGGGCTTTGAGACCTTCATCTCCGGGGCCGACTTGGCCGTGCCCCGCTCGGTGCCCACCTCGACCTTGACCGCCTTCGGCGACTTTGCGAAGACCTGGTCGTTGACCCAGGCGACGCGCTCGCGTGGCCGGATGACGGGGATGCTCACCAGCGAGGGCTCGAGCCCGGGGTCGTCGTTCTTGAACAGCGACTTGCGGCCGTCGGTCACGTCGATGGCGATGGGCACGCCCCGCAGCGTCCTCGGCGTGCGGTTCTCCAGCTCGACCACCGCCGCCGTGCCGTTGGGGTCCGAGAGCACGGCGCGGCCACGGATCTCCACCGACCTGCTGGCGCGCTTCACCGACAGGCCCTTCTGGCTGAAGGCCTTGGCGCCCTGCTTGCGCAGCTTGGCGGCCTTGTCCTGGGTGGACTCGCAGGCCGGCAGGACAGCCGTGCAGAGCACAGGCAGCGCGAGTGCGAGCCCGCCGCGCCTCAACCGAAGCCTCCGCCCACGTACTCCCGCGTGCGCTGCTCGGTCGGGCGGCCGAAGACCTGGTCGGCGGGCCCGTACTCCACCAGCTCGCCGAGGTACATGAAGGCCACGTTGTCGGCGATGCGCAGCGCCTGCTGCATGTTGTGCGTGACGGTCACGATCGCGACCTCCTCGCGCAGGCGCAGGATCAGCTCTTCGATCACCGACGTCGAGCGTGGGTCGAGCGCCGAGCAGGGCTCGTCGAGCAGGAGCACCTCTGGATCGGCGGCGAGCGCGCGCGCGATGCACAGCCTCTGCTGCTGGCCGCCCGAGAGGCGCAGCGCCGGCCGCGAGAGGTCGTCGCCCACCTCGGCCCACAAGCCCGCACGCTCCAGCGCGTCGGCCACGGGGCCCTCGAGCTCGGGCCGTTTTGGCCGGGCCGCACCCTGCTCGCGCAGCGCGTAGGCGACGTTGTCGAAGATGCTCATGGGGAAGGGGTTGGGCTGCTGGAAGACCATCGTCACCCGCCGGCGCAGCTCGGTGACCTCGAGCCGGTCGATGTCACCGCCGTCCAGGAGGATGCGCCCGGTGCGCCTGGCGGAGGGGGTCAGCTCGACGAGCCGGTTCAGCGAGCGCAGCATGGTCGTCTTGCCGCACCCGGAGGGGCCGATGAGGGCGAGCACCTCCCCCCGGCGCACGGGCAGCGAGACCGACTGGACCGCGGCCTTGCCGTCGTAGGCGATCGAGACCTCCTCGGCGCGCATGCGCTCCTGCGGGGTGCCGCGGGCGGGCGCGGGGCGGCGGACGGCGGGCGATCCCAGAGCGCTGGCCGCCGCGTCGGCGGTGTGCCCCCCGTTCTGCTCGCGAGGCGGCGGAGGCTGCGCCACGGTGGGCTCTGAGTCCACGAGGATGCGCCGCACCGGTGGCGGGGTCAGACGCTCCACGACAGCCCCCTTCGGCCGCGCGACAGGCGGTCGACCGTGTAGTTGAGGCCGATCACCACGAGCAGCAGCATGAATGCGGCGGCGTAGGCCTTCTCGGGCGCGTCGCCTTCGCCCGCCGGCGAGCTCCCGTACACGTA
>JALZII010000136.1 GCA_030860365.1 Actinomycetota bacterium | reverse complement strand
TCATTCGACCTGCGCGCCGCCGGGATGGGCGCGAGGTGGGCGTCGTGTCTCCGAATCCACACGCAAGAGTTTGCCGATCACCGCTCAGCGACGGCTCACCAACACACGGTGCAGCAATCCCGCTTCGCCAGAGCCAGCAGTCTCGACGCGGGCGCCGACGGCTGCTCCTCCTCGAGCTGGTAGCGCCGACCGCGACGCTCCGGTCAGGCGCGCCAAAGGTGAGTTACGAACGGCAACGCCTGCGTGAATAATCACTGGAGCGCAGGTCCGGCGGGGGTGGGTCGAATCGTCCGCGCGCAGCGAAGCCTATTCGACCGACCCCTCTGAAGCCTCGCCTCGAGCGCTGCGCGCGTGAGCCGGGACTTACGCTTCCCGCGCCAGGCGGTTACTCGAGCGGGAACCTCGCGAGAGTGCTCCTCGACGACGAGTGCGGCACTCTCGATACTGATAGTGCTTGGCCGATCTCTACCTCGCTCCTGCTCTCGTGTGAAAGCAGAAATGCCCTCCAGAACGCCGTGGGCTGGCCCTCCCGGCGCGAAGCAGTAGCTCCGGGTGCCCGCCAGCCGAGCCCGCCGCCGACCTACCGGCTCAGTGACTCGGCGACACGAGCGTGAAGTCGAGGGCCGCCTGCGGCGCCTGCTCGAGCGCCGGTTTCAGTTCGCTTTCGGTTTCGTGGCGCGCGCCGAGCCGGCGGCCCTCGCAGCCCACCGTCACCTCGTCGCCCGCAAACGGCCAGGGGTCAACGGTGAAGCGCCCAGCGGCTTGCCCGGCAACCGGCTGCAGCCATACGTCGACGGCGCCATCGCCTCGCGTGGGCACGTCCGCCGCGACGTAGGCACTCCAGCCGAGGCACAACGCAAGCGACAAGCCGTCCCAGGCGAACAGCAGCCGCTGGTTGCGTTCGAGCTGTTCGCGATCGGCTCCGAGCAGCGCGATGAGCCGCTCTTGGCGCGCACGCTCGCTGGCGAGGTAGGCGCGCACGGCGCCGGCGTCCTCCGGCGCCAGCCAACCGAGATCACGACGCTCGTAGAGCGCGCTTCCGTGCAGCGAGACCAGCAGCGCCGCATAGCGGCTCTGGGTGAGTAACTTCGCCGGGGCCGCCGACCACAGCCGCAGGTGGTCAGCGATTTCCATCTCCATGAACGACTGTGGGCGCTTGGCCTGCGGATCGAGCTTTGGGGCGAGGTCCCACTCGGCCATGCCGACGTCGTGCTGCTCGGCGGCCAGGCACACCTCCTCCCACGGTTCGGGCGCCTCGAACCGAGCACTTCCCCACGCGCGGGCGAGCTGACCCGAGAGCCACGCATGTGATGCCTGACCGATCGCGACGATGCCCTCACCTTCGGGACGGACGAGCACCGCGCCATTGTGGCGGCCCGCCCTCGGTATCGCTCCTCGGTCAGCTGCTATCGGCCGCCCTGGCCACGCTGCTTCTCGCGCGGAGCGATAACGCGGTCTGAAGCGAGACTGTTGCGACTCGCGCAGAGCGGGAGCGCCCCGCTAAGCGCCGAGACATCGCGGCGGAGCGCGGCAGTCGCGCGAAGCACCGACAAGGTGTGAGGATGCGCTTTCCATCTGGGCAAGGGGGACCGGTGCGGTCTCGGTCGTCATCTCGAGGTGACCGCCAGCACACCTGGACCGGCGGCACCTCCGGCTCGTGCTGTTAAGCCCGCTGCCAGGAAATCACGCGGGGGTCAGCGAGACGGCGTGATTGGCGCGGATCAGCCCGTCGGGATCCCACCGGCGCTTGACGTCGGCGAGCCGCTCGCAGGTCTCACGCGGCAACAGCTCGTCGACGTCGCAAGGGCGATCGGCGAAGTTGAAGTAGCCACCCTCGGCCGACCACGGCTCCAGCGCGTCGTGGAGTCGGTCGAGCGCACCCGGCAGCGCCTCGCCAAGCTCGGGCGTCATCGCAACGCCGATGCCGACCATCACGAACTCGGTGTCGAGCTTCGACAGTGCCCCACCGCCCTCAGCTGGGCGACCGAGCGCGCCGCCAGCGTGGCACAGCTCCGTCAGCAACAGCGGGGACCCCGCCTCGGGACCGACGACCCCGACGAGGGCGTCGATCGCCTCGTCGGTCAGCTCCCGCACGAGCCGGTGATGACCGAGGGCGGGAACCGGCGGCTCGGGATCCATGTTGATCCGGCTCAGCCCGGCGGCGGGAATCTGATCGAAGGTGTCCATGACCGGCTCGCCGAGTTCGCGCAAGGGCGCGACGTGGCGCTCGCCCTCTTCACGTGACCCGATGCAGGCGGCGGTGACGGTCCACAGCGGCCGATCGCGTAGCGGCTCGGGGACATCGGGCATTGGTGGTGGACGGAGGAAGCGGCCAATCGAGGTGACCTCGTCTGGCAGTGCCCGGGTCCAGTCGCGGTAGGTGCGAACAGCCTCGGCGCCGAGCTCCGCAGGGAAGATCAACGCTCCGGCGTAGGCCTCCGAGATAGGCAATAGAGCGACCTCGAGCGCGGTAACGATCGCGTATCCCCCGCCGCCGCCCCGCAGGGCCCAGAACAGATCGGGCTCGTTGTCGGCGTCGACCCGCCGCTTCTCGCCATCGGCCGTGACCAGCTCGATAGCGCGAACCCGGTTGCAGGCGAAGCCGTGCCGCCGCCCGAGCCAGCCCATCCCGCCACCGAGCGTGTAGCCGACCGTGCCGACGTTCGGAGAGCTGCCGGGTAGCGAGGACATCCCGTGCTTCTGCGCGGCGGCGCCGAGCTCCTCGGCCAGCACCCCGGCCTCGATCCGAGCAGTTCGCTGGTCAGCATCGACCTCGACATCCTTCATCCGGGCGGTTCGGATCAGGATCGTGTCGTCGAGAGAGGTGAGAGCGCCGGCGCCGTGCCCGGTTCCCTGGGCGTTGACCTTCATGCCGCGCTCGGCAGCGAACCGGAGCACGGCGGAGACGTCGTCTGCCCCCTCGACGAAGGCAACCGCCGCCGGCCGCTGATCGGCGGCCAGGTTCCAGGCCTGGCGAGCGTCGTCCCAGTCGGGGGCGGCCGCGGTCGCGATCCGGCCGGTGATCGAGAGCTCGGCGACGTCCGCCATTGCGGCGCACCCTAACACCGGCTGGTCGGCGAGGGAGACGATTTCCATGCGCGTGCGCAGGTAGCGGCGCACGGTCTTTCGGTCGCGGCCGGTATGGCGCGCGATCGCAGCCAGCGACCACCCCCGGCGCCGCAGCGCGTGGATCTCCACGTCGTCCTCCCTTGTCAGCATCCCCTCGGGGCCTCCTC
>JALZII010000125.1 GCA_030860365.1 Actinomycetota bacterium | reverse complement strand
TCATTCGCCTGGCCCAGAAGTCGCGGGCGGTGGGAATCCACCTGCTCCTCGCCACACAGCGGCCGAGCGCCGACGTGATCACGGGGATGATCAAGGCCAACGTGCCCGCTCGCATAGCCTTCGCGGTCGCTTCTCAAACCGATTCGCGCGTCATCCTCGACCAGAACGGGGCGGAGTCGCTGCTCGGGCAGGGCGACATGCTCTTCCGGCCCGCCGGCGAGAGCCGCTCCGCACGCATCCAGGGGGCCTTCATCGACGAAGACCAGATCCTCAAGCTCACGGATCACTGGAGGCGCCAGGGTGAGCCCGAGCTTCAGGAGGAGCTGCTGGAGGCGGTCGAGGTCGATGACGGCGCCGACTCCGAGGAGGAGTTCAGCGCCGATCGAGACGACCTGTTGGCCGAGGCCATCGCCACCGTGGTCCAGATGGGCACCGCCTCGACCTCCATGCTTCAGCGGCGTCTGCGGGTGGGCTACACGCGCGCGGGGAGGCTCATCGACATGATGGAGCGCCGCGGCGTGATCTCCGGCTACGAGGGCTCGAAGGCCCGCCAGGTGATGGTCACCGAGGCCGATCTCCCACGCGTGCTCGAGCAGCTCGCCGACCCCATGTTGGCCGGCGCCGACGAATAGTCGAGGGGGCAAGCCCTGAGAGCCGACGTCGCCGGCGCTTCCCCCGGTGACTCGGCGGCACACCGTGGTTAGCCCGCTGCGCCAGAATAGGCGCCGATGCCGCCAATAGGGGAGACGCTGCGCCAGGCGCGCATGCGTCACGAGCTGGACATCGCCGACGTCGAGGCGCGGACGAAGATCCGCGCCAAGTACCTGCGCGCCCTCGAGAACGAGGAGTTCGCGGTGCTGCCGGGCTCCACCACCGTCCGGTCGTTCATTCGCACCTACGCCGAGCTGCTGGGGCTCGACCCCCACGTGCTGGTCGAGCAGTACCGAAGCGAGCACGAGGAAGTCGAGGAGCCCGAGGTCCAGCCCGTCGCCGCGCCCGCGCGGGGAAGCGAGCGACGCGAGCGCCGCGAGCAACGCCCGCCGCCCCCCGGGCGCAACGGCGGCCCTAACCTCCTTGCGCTGGCCGGCGGCACGCTGCTCGTGGTGCTCGTGATGCTGGCGGTGATCGGGTTGATCGGTGGAGAGGACGAAGGCGGCAAGGAGAAGGCGCGCAGCGGGGCACAGGGCACCGAGGCCACCCGCGCTGAGCGCCCCCGCCGCCGGCCGAGACGCCGCCCCCGCCCGTCGCGGCGCAAGGTGGCCACGCTCAACGTGGCCCCGTCGGTGCCCACCTACGTCTGTGTGGACACCGGCCCCGGGACCGAGATCGTGTTCGAGGGGACCCTGAGCTCCGCACGCCGCTTTCGCGGCCGCCGCGTGCGCCTGAACCTGGGAAAGACATCCGCAAAGCTCACGGCCAACGGGCGTGCCGTGGCGCTCGAGCCCTTGCCGACCCCGGTGGGCTACGACGTGACGCCGGCCGGCGTGAAGCCGCTGCCGGCCGGCCGGCGGCCCTGCGCCTGATGGCTCCCCCCTGCGCCTGATGGCCCCCCGCGCGGGGATCGTAGTCACGGGCACCGAGGTGCTCACCGGACGCGTGCAGGATCGCAACGGGCCGTGGCTCTCCGATCGCCTGCGCGAGCTGGGAGTGGACCTCGCCCACATCACGATCTGCGGCGATCGCCCGGAGGACATGGAGGCTCAGCTCCGCTTCCTGGCGGCCCAGGGGGTGGACCTGATCGTGACGAGCGGCGGTTTGGGGCCGACGGCCGACGACCTGACCACTCAGGTGGTGGCGGGCTTCGCGGGCCGACCCCTGTTCCTCGACCCAGACCTCGAGCGCCAGATCGCCGACATCCTGCGCCCGCTCATGAAGCGCTGGCCCGACCTCGACTTCGAAGCGGTGCGCACCGCGAACCGAAAGCAGGCGATGGTGCCCGAGGGAGCGCTGGTGATCTCCCCGGCAGGCACGGCGCCGGGGCTGGTGGTGCCCCCGCTGAACGGCTCGGGGCCCACAGTGGTCGTGCTGCCGGGGCCACCACGGGAGCTGCACGAGATGTGGGAGACGGTCACTCAGGCCGACGAGTTCCGTGCGGCCATCGGTCGGCGGACGGCCTACGAGCAGCGCATGCTGCGGCTGTTCGGCATCCCCGAGTCCGAGATGGCCGAGACGCTGCGGGTGGCCGAGACGCAGCTGGGCGACCTCTCGGGGCTCGAGATCACCACCTGCCTGCGACGCGGGGAGGTTGAGGTGGTCACGCGCTTCGAGGCGCACGCGGCGGAGCGCTACGAGCGACTGGCGGCGCTGATCGCCGAGCGCCACCAGAGCACGCTCTTCTCGCCTGACGGAAGCTCGGTCGACGACCAGGTCTCCCAGCTTCTCGACGGACGGCGCCTCGCACTGGCCGAGTCCTGCACGGGCGGCCTGATGGCGGCGCGCTTCACCGAGGTCGAGGGCTCTTCGGCCTACTTCCTGGGTGGGGCGGTGACCTACGCCAACGACGCGAAGATCGAGGCGCTCGACGTGCCGGCCGAGTTGATCGAGCGCCACGGGGCGGTCTCGCCCGAGGTCGCCGAGGCCATGGCCGACGGCGCGCTGGCCCGGATGGAGGCCGACACCGCGCTCTCGATCACCGGCATCGCCGGGCCGGGTGGTGGCACCGAAGCCAAGCCCGTGGGCTACGTGTGCTGGTGCGCGAAGCTCGACGACGGCTCCAAGCTCGCCCGCGACGTCCGCCTGCCCGGCGATCGTGCCGAGGTCCGCGACCGCGCGACCACCGTGGGCATGCACCTGCTGAGGCGCCTGCTGCGTGGCGAAGAGCCACCCGTCTAGCCTCCGGCTCTTCCTTGCGCTCGACCTGCCCGCCGGCGCCAGGGCCGACATCGCGGCGTGGCGCGCGCCGCTGGTCGGCGACCTGCGCCCGGTGGCCGCCGGCTCTCTGCACGTGACGCTCGTGTTCTTGGGCTGGCGAGGACAGGAGGACGTTCGGCGGATCGCGGCCGTCGCGCAGGAGGCGGCCGCCGGCAAGCGGGCCGTATCCCTGGCGCCGACCGGTGTGCGCGGCGTCCCGCGACGCTCGCCCCGCCTCTTCGCGCTCGAACTGGAGGACCGTGGCGGCCGCTGTGCCTCCCTCCAGTCCTCGCTCGCCTCGTCACTCGCCGAGGCCGGGCTGCACATGCGCGAGAAGCGCCCCTTCTGGCCGCACCTCACCCTGGCGCGGGTCAGGGGTGGCCACGCCGCCGAGCCCCTCGAAGCCGAGCGCCTGCCGGCGCCCCTCGTCGCCGACCGGGTGGTGCTCTTCCGGTCGGTCCTGAGCCCGCAGGGCGCCGCCTACGAGCCGCTGTGGACGGGCCTCCTCGACCGATGACCGAGCCCGTCGCCGGTCGGCCCGACCCTGACGGGGGCGAGAAAGGCGTCCGACCGCACTCCTACGGTGACAGGCCCCAGAGACACGTAGGAGAGCGCATGGACAAGGAACAGGAGAAGGCCGCCAAGGCACGTGAGACCGCGTTGAGCGGGGCGCTCACGCAGATCGAGCGCCAGTTCGGGCAGGGCTCGATCATGAAGATGGGCGACGACGCGTTTGCCGTACGAGTGGCCGCCGTGCCCACGGGGGCGCTGTCGCTCGACCTCGCCCTGGGAGTGGGCGGACTGCCGCGCGGGCGGATCGTCGAGATCTTCGGCCCCGAGTCTTCGGGCAAGACCACGCTGCTCTACCACGTGCTGGCCAACGCCCAGAAGACGGGCGGCATCTGCGCGTTCATCGACGCCGAGCACGCCATGGACCCCGCTTACGCCAAGCGCATCGGCGTGGACATCGACGAGCTGCTGGTCTCCCAGCCCGATCACGGCGAGCAGGCGCTGGAGATCGCCGATCTGCTGATCCGCTCCGGAGCGGTGGACGTGGTGGCCATCGACTCGGTGGCCGCGCTCACCCCCAAGGCCGAGCTCGAGGGAGCGATGGGCGACCAGACGGTCGGGGTCCAGGCGCGGATGATGAGCCAGGCGATGCGCAAGCTGGCCGGCAACCTCAACCGCGCGAACACCATGTGCGTGTTCACCAACCAGATCCGCGAGAAGGTCGGCGTGATGTTCGGTTCACCCGAGACCCAGCCGGGCGGCCGCGCGCTCAAGTTCTATTCCTCGGCGCGCCTGGACATCCGCCGTATCGAGACCCTCAAGGAGGGCACCGAGGCCGTAGGAAACCGGGTGCGGGTGAAGGTGGTCAAGAACAAGGTGGCCGCTCCCTTCCGCCAGGCCGAGTTCGACATCGAGTACGGCGAGGGCATCTCCGCCGAGGGCTGTCTGATCGACCTGGGCCTCGAACACGACATCGTGCGCAAGTCGGGCTCGTTCTTCTCCTATGGGGAGGAGCGTCTCGGCCAGGGCCGCAACAACGCCAAGGGCTACCTGCGCGAGCACCCCGAGATGGCGGCGGAGATCGAGCGCAAGGTCTACGAGGCGGTGGGGGCCGAGCCGCCGGCGCCGGTGGTGGGGCTGCCCGCCGAAGCGGGGGGTGCCTCTGAAGCGCCCCCGGCGGGCGGCACGTCCGAGGCGGCCGAGGACACAGCGCCCGAAGAGCAGGCGGCGTAGAGCAGGGTTCCACGATGGCGGCAGGCGCGGGCCAGTCAGAGCGACAGCGGGCGATCGACCTTGCCTGGAAGGCCCTGAACGCCCGGGAGCGCACCGCCTTCGAGCTGCGCACCTACCTCGAGAACAAGAAGATCGAGCCCGCGGCGATCGACCAGGCGGTCGCCGAGCTCACCGAGGCGGGGTTCCTCGACGACGCCGACTATGCGCGGCGCTTCGCCGAGGATCGGCGGGCCGTGCACAGCTGGGGCCGGGACCGCATCGAACGCGACCTGCTGCGGCGGGGGGTCGAACCGCGTCTGATCGAGCGTGCGCTCGCCGGGGAGGACGGCTACGACGAGCTCGGGGCCGCGCTGGCGGTCCTGGGCGAGCGCCTGCGGGGGCCACCGGAGGGCGACCGCGAGCGAAACCGCGCCTGGCAGATGCTCGTGCGCCGGGGCTACAGCTCCGAGCTGGCCTACGAGGCGGTCCGCCGCCACGGTCGCGAGGCCGCCTGAGCGGACCAGCGCCCCTGCGACCCGGTAGGAGGGCGGTTGCGAAGTCCGGTGGGCCGGGCTACCCTCATTGAGGCAGCGGCCGTGATGGCCGCCGTGAAGAGATTTCCGTGCAAATGGCTGCTTTTGAAGACTTCGACCGACATCCTCGAACCTTGACCGACACCCTCGAACCTCACCCGGAGCGACCCGAAAGGAGGAGACGACAGGGTCGTTAGCCGCTTCGCGCGCACTGCGCGCGCCGCCTGAGCCAGGAGCCCCGAGGTCCCACGGCGCCGAGCCGGACGCTCGACCATGACCAGAAGCTACGGCGCGTGCGCCGGGACGGAGGAGGGTTCGATGGAGATCGCCCTGGCGGCCCTGGTGGCCGCGGCAGTGTCGGCGGGGGTTGTGCTGGCCATGGGCCGCGGACGCGGGGCGGCGGCGGCAAGGCCGGGCACGGCAGGTGGCCGGCGGCGCCCGGATGGCCACGAAAACACGCCCCGCCGGTCACCCGCGCCCGCGTCCGACGGTGCGGCGGCGCCCGTCGACGCCGCCTCACAGCAGGCCGGGGAGGAGCTCCATGCGCGCCGCGCGGAGCTCGCTCGCCTGGAGGAACGCCTGCGTGCCAAGGAGGCCAAGCTGGACGGACAGCTCAGCGACCTGGCGGAGCGTGAGCAGTCCTTGGGGGATCGTGAGCGCAACCTCGACCGCCGTGCCACCCAGCTCGACGAAGGCCGCACCCAGCAGGTCCGTGAGCTCGAGCGCCTTGCAGGCCTGAGCTCCGGACAGGCCAAGCAGCTCCTCATGCGCGAGCTCGAGGACGAGGTGCGCCACGAATCCGCGCGGCTGACTCGCCAGGTCGAGGAGGAGACCAAGCACGATGCCGAGCGCCGCGCGCGCAGCATCCTCTCCACGGTGATGCAGCGCGTGGCAGGGAGCCACGCCATCGAGACGACGGTTTCGGTGGTCGAGCTTCGCTCAGACGAGCTGAAAGGCCGCATCATCGGGCGCGAGGGACGCAACATCCGCGCGCTGGAGAGCCTGACCGGCATCGACTTCATCATCGACGACACGCCCGGAGCCGTCCTGCTCTCGGGGTTCGACGGTGTGCGGCGCGAGATAGCGCGGCTGACGCTGGAGAAGCTCCTCTCCGACGGGCGCATCCATCCCGCGCGGATCGAGGAGGCCTACGGCCAGGCGTGCACGGAGATCGACCACCACGTGGTGGAGGTGGGGGAGAGGGCCGTGTACGAGGCCAACGTCGGCGCGCTGCGCCCCGAGCTGACCAAGCTGCTGGGTCGCCTGCACTACCGCACGAGCTACGGCCAGAACGTTCTCGCCCACTCGATCGAGTGCGCGCGGCTGGCCGCGCTGCTGGGGGCCGAGCTGGGCGC
>JALZII010000117.1 GCA_030860365.1 Actinomycetota bacterium | reverse complement strand
CAGGGCGACGCGGTGATCCTGGAAGTGAACGGAAACTGACTGCCGCAGCGGCGTTCTTCGACCTCGACAGGACGCTGATCGAGGGCTCGAGCGCCCTCCACTTCGCTCGCGCCGCCTACCGCAACGGCCTGATCTCGCGCCGCCAGATGGCCCGCGACGTGTGGGCCAACGTGCGCTTTCGCCTGGAGGGCTCGACCGACCAGAGCACCGACGTCCTGCGCGAGCGCATCGCCGAGGCGATCGCCGGCCAGCGCAAGTTGGACCTGATGCGGCTGGGCCAGGAGGTGCTGGCGGGAGTGCTCCCGGCCGTCTACCCCGAAGTGCTGAAGGAGGCCCACGACCACCAGGACGCCGGGCGCCTCGTCTACGTGGTGACCGCCGCTTCGCATGAGCTGGCGGAGACGCTGGCCCACGTGCTGGTGCTCGACGGGGGCATCGGGAACCGGTCTGAGGTCCGCGACGGCGTCTACACCGGCCGCGCCGAGGGTCACTTCACCTACCGCGAGGGCAAGGCCGCGGCGATTCGCGACCTGGCCGAGTCCCAAGGCATCGACCTGGGCGCCTCCTACGCCTACTCGGACTCCGAGTCCGACCTACCGATGCTGCGCGCGGTCGGCCACCCGGTGGCGGTGAACCCCGACCGCGAGCTCGAACGCATCGCGCGCGAGGAGGGCTGGCGGATCATGCGATTCGACCGGCTCGCCCGGCGGCTTCGTCTGGCCGGTGCCGCGGGAGCGGTGGCGCTTGTGGGCTGGGGCGGTGGCTACCTGGCCGCGCGCCTGCGCGGGCGGTGGAGGTTCGTCCTGCCGCGCTGGGGGTAAGCGCAGCGCATGACCGAGCGCGAACAGGACACCGAGGAAGCCAAGCAGGAGGCCGCCACCGGGGACCGCGGCGAAGAGCAGGAGCCCAAGCAGGCCGATTCCGAGGAGAGCTCCACCTTCTGGGACACAGAACAGCACTCCGACTCCCCAGGCCCCTTCGGGACCGGAGACGAGCAGACGCAGGCCGAGGCCGCCGGCAACCCCGAGGCCGAGAATTCAGGCGACGACGACGAGGCCACGTAGGGCGCGGACCCTTCCCGGCGGGGCGCACCGGCCCCCGATCCTCGCCCCCCGGTCGGGCCGGCGGCGATTGAGCGCCGTCCCGTGCGGGTAGGCGGGCCGCAGATGCAACCGCTCGCCGACCGCGCATACCTCTCGCTCAGCTCCGCCGCCATCATGTTCGCCTCGCCGCAGCCAGAGGCGCCTGGCGGCCGCGGAGACGATCCCGGCAAGGGCGGCGGCCTCGCCGTCGTCCTCGGCATCGCGATCGCTTTCTTGGTGGCGATCGCAGTGGTCTTCTTCCTGCTTCGCTCGCGCTCCAGGGGCCGCACCAACCCCGAGCGCCCGCCCAAGAGCCCGCGCGGGCGCACCGGGGTCTGACGCCGCTCCCGAACCTCGTGCGAGGCGTTTCGCGCGTAGACCTGGCAGGGTACGTCGCCTCCCTTGGCAGCGGATAAGAAGCCCACAGGCCTGCGGCGCAACGAGGTCTACCGCGGCGAGGTGGTCGAAGGCCGCCCGGTCTCCGCGAGCGGTGCGCGCCGCCTGTTCCAGAGCATGCGCAACGTGCTCGTCTCGAGCGGGGAGCGCCAGGAAGCCGACCTCGACTCGCGGCTCACGGCCCTTCCCGGCGTGACCCGGCCCAACGTGATCGCAGTGATCAGCCCCAAGGAGGGGTGGGCAAGACCACCAACACATTCCTGCTCGGCAAAATCCTCGCCCAGCACCTGCGCCTTCGCGCCGTGGCGCTGGACGCCAACCCCGACTTCGGGACCCTGGCGGCCCTGGCGCCCGACGGCCTGCGATCGAATCGCACCCTGTCGGACCTGCTGGAGGACTGGGACGACGTGAAGGCGGCGGCCGAGGTGCGCACCTACGTCTCGCGGCTGCCGACCGGCCTGCACCTGCTGGCTGCTCCGATGGACCCCAAAGCGCCTCGCAGACCTGACTCCGGCTCAGTACGACGCGATCGTCACCTACCTGGCCTACTTCTACGAGGCTGTCCTGCTCGACTGCGGCACCGGCGTCGCCGACCCCCTGGCCCAGTTCGCGATTGACCGCGCCGACCAGGTGGTGCTGGTGACCACGCCGGAGTGGGTGACCTCGCAGGTGGTGCTGGGCGCGCTCGAGCACCTCTCACACGAGCGCATCACCGTGGTGGTCAACAAGGCGGTGAGCTCGCGCGGGGTGGACCTGGGCCAGATCGAGCGCCGCTTCTCCGAGCAGCGCCTGCACCGCTCCGCACGCTGCTGCTCGACGAGCGCCTGCAGGTGATGCTCGACTCGGGCACCTACGACCTCGAGGACCTCAGCCGCCCCACCCGCTCGGCGGTCAAGCTGCTGGGGCTGACCGTGGCGGAGCGGCTGGCATGAGGGCCGCCCGTGAGCGCCCGCGTGGCCTTTGCCGCCGTGCTGGTGGTGGTCGTGCTTGTCGCCATCACGCTGCTCGTGGCCGGAGGCGGCGCCGAAGAGGAGCAGCTGGGCACCTTTCGCGACTCCGCGGCGGCGGCCGACCGCCGGGCCGATCGTGCCGAGCGCAGCCTCGCCGAGTCCAAGGCGCGGATCGAGCAGGTGTCGGTTGAGCTTCGCCGGGCCAGGGCGGCGGCGTCGCGTGCCCGGCGACGGGCGACCGCCGCCACCCGGCGCTCGCGGCAGCTGCGAGCAGCGCTCACGCGTGAGCGCCGGGGCCGCTGAGTCCTACCCTGTAGCGCGATGGAAGCCCCGCCCCGAGCGACCACGAACGTCGAGCGCTGGCGCGCCGAGGCCTACGGGCGAAAGGCCGAGCGCGACGCGCTGTTCACCACGATCTCGGCCGAGCCGGTGGAGCCGCTCTACACCGAAGAGGACCTGCCCGAGCCCGACGCGATCGGCCTCCCGGGCGAGTTCCCCTACACGCGCGGCGTCTACCCCTCGATGTACCGCGGGCGCCTGTGGACCATGCGCCAGTTCGCGGGATTCGGCACGGCCGAGGAGACCAACGAGCGCTTTCACTACCTGCTCGGCCAGGGCCAGGGCGGCCTGTCGACTGCGTTCGACATGCCCTCGCTGATGGGCCACGACTCAGACCACCCGCTAAGCGAGGGCGAGGTGGGTCGCGAGGGAGTCGCCGTCGACACCCTCGACGACATGGAGACGCTGTTCGCCGGGATCGACCTGGGCGAGGTCACCACCTCGATGACCATCAACGCCCCCGCGGCGTTGATGCTCGCCTTCTACGTGGTCGCCGCCGAGAAGCAGGGCGTGCCCGCCGAGCGCCTGGGCGGCACGATCCAGACCGACATCCTCAAGGAGTACATCGCCCAGAAGGAGTGGTGCTTTCCGATCGATCCCGCCATGCGCATGGTCACCGACATGGTCGAGTACTGCTCGCGGGAGATGCCGCGCTGGCACCCGATCTCGATCTCGGGCTACCACATCCGCGAGGCCGGCTCGACCGCCCAGCAGGAGCTCGCCTTCACGCTCAAGGACGGCTTCACCTACGTCGAGCAGGCGATCGAGCGGGGCATCGACGTCGACGACTTCGCGCCCCGCCTGTCGTTCTTCTTCAACGCCCACATCGACTTCTTCGAGGAGATCGCCAAGTACCGCGCCGCGCGACGCATCTGGGCGCGCGAGATGCGCGACACCTACGGCGCGCGCGACGAGCGCTCGCTGCTCATGCGCTGCCACGCCCAGACCGCAGGCGTGTCGCTGACCGCCCAGCAGCCGTTGAACAACGTGGTGCGCACGGCGCTCGAGGCGCTGTCCGCGGTGCTCGGCGGCACGCAGTCCCTCCACACCAACTCCTTCGACGAGGCCCTCGCCCTGCCCACCGAGGAGGCGGTGCGGATCGCGCTGCGAACCCAGCAGATCATCGCCCACGAGACGGGGGTGGCGAACACCATCGACCCCTTGGGGGGCTCCTACTTCGTCGAGGCGCTGACCGACCGCATGGAGGAGGCCGCCTACGAGTACTTCCGCCGGATCGACGAGCTGGGAGGCATGGTCGAGGCCGTCAAGCAGGACTTCCCGCAGCGCGAGATCGCCGAGGCCTCGTTTCGGTGCCAGTCGGAGGTCGACCGCGGCGAGCGGATCGTCGTCGGCGTCAACGGGTTCGCCGACACCGACGAGGGCTCGATCCCCACCCTGCGCATCGACCCCGCGCTGGAGCGAAAGCAGATCGGCCGCATCGAAGCCGTCCGCGCGCGCCGCGACAGCCAGGACGTCGAGTCCGCGCTCGGGCGCCTGCGCGAGGCCGCGGCCGGCGAGTCCAACCTGATGTACCCGCTGCTCGATTGCGCCCGCGCGCACTGCAGCGAGGGCGAGATCGTCGAGTCGCTGCAGCAGGTCTTCGGCAGCTACACCGAGACGCCGGTGTTCTGAGATGGACCGAGCACGATCGAGCTGAGCGTCAGGTACCTGTGACCACGGCTTCCCGACCGGCCGGCGCCGGCTCGGCGCGTGGCTCGGTGGCCGTGGCCACCGCCGGCGCGCGACCGTACAGGTACCAGTAGGCGCCGGAGACGAAGACCG
>JALZII010000078.1 GCA_030860365.1 Actinomycetota bacterium | reverse complement strand
CGCCGAGCGTGGTGGAGTCGATGAACGTGGCCGCCGAGAGGTCCACCACGATCTGCGTCTTGCCGTCCTCGATCAGCTGCACGAGGCGCTCCTTGAACTCGGGCGCCGTGTAGAGGTCGACCTCACCGCCCAGCTCGATCACGTGGGTCGTGGAGTCGATCTCCTCGTCCTGGATGTTGAAGTTCAAGTGCCTCCTCGGTCCTGTGCGGGTCTCGCGGCCACGGGCCTACAGCAGAGTCTAGGCGGACTCAGCCGCCCGGCGCGGGAGCCGGAGCCTGGGTGCCGCCCTGGGCTCCCCCGGCGGCGCCTCCTGCCCCGCCCTGCTGCTGCGGCGCCTTGGCCTGCTTGACCGCCTGCTCGGCCGCCTTGCGCTGGCCCTTCGGGGAGCGCTCGACGACCTGCTTGCCCGCGAGGTCGGCCGTGCGGGTGTCCTTGGCCAGGGTGGCGTACTGCACCAGGCGCAGGTAGGCCTGTGGCGACTTCTCGCGCTCGGCGATGATGCCCGCCACCTGCGCGGCCTGCTTGGGGCGGTTGAGCGCCGTCGAATCGAAGATCTGCAGCGCCACGGTGGCCAGCGAGGCGTCGACCGGCTTGGGCTCGAGGGCCAGGTAGCGCTCCCACGCCTTGCCCGCCGCGTCCAGGGAGCCGCGCGCCTCGGGCGGGAAGCCCGCCTGGTCGGGCGACCCCTGGCTGCCGGCCAGCTGGAAGTTCGCACGGACCAGGTCCTTCAGCGCGGCCTCGTCGCGCGGGTTTCGCCTCAGGCGCTCGTTGTCGGTCTCGATGCGCTTCTCGATCGCCCCGTTGCCGCTGCCGCCGCCGCTGTCTTCGGAGAAGGCGTCGAACAGGCCGCCCGAGACGTCACCGCCGATGCCGAACAGCACGAGCCCGCCGCCCATGAGGACGGCGAGCATGAGATAGGTGGCCTGCACCACCCGGCGGCGCTTGCCTTGGAGGTCGAACAGCATGGACTGTGCCCAGGCTAGCTATTCCCCTTCGTCAGAAGGCTCGAGCGGTCGCGGGCCGCCCACGAACGAGGCGAGCACGATCGAGAGCTCGAAGAGCGCGTAGAGCGGCGCGGTCTCGAGCAGCATCGTGACGGGGTCGATGGTGGGCAGCAGCGCGGCCACCACCGCGCAGGCGAGAAAGGCGTAGCGGCGGTTCTTGCGCAGCTTCTGCGTGGTGGTCACGCCGGCGCGAACCGCCAGCACGATCCCCACGGGCAGCTGGAAGCCGAGGCCCATCGCACCCATGGTCAGAGTCACGAACGAGTAGTAGTCGCGCGCGCGGACCTGGGTGTTGAACTGGTCGGCGTTGAAGCTGAGCAGGAAGTCGATCGCCGGCGGGAGGACGATGAAGTAGCAGAAGACCACCCCGCCGATGAACAGGAACGGCACCATCAGCAGCATCGGCGTGGCGACGCGGCGCTCCTTCGGGCTGAAGGCCGGCAGGATGAAGGCGTAGAGCTGGTAGAGGATCACCGGCAGCGCGATGAGGAAAGCCGCGTAGGCCGAGTTGGTCAGGGTGGTGGTGAAGGCCTCGGTGACTCCGAAGGTGATCGGCTCCGGGAGGTTCTTCGGCAGCGGCTCGTTGACGAAGTCAAGGATGCGCTCGTTCTGCCAGCCGGCGAACCCGAAGGCCACGCCGAAGGCGATGAGCGAGATGAAGATCCGCGAGCGCAGCTCGCCCAGGTGATCGACGACCGACATGCGATCGTCGTGCTTCGCCGGGCGGCGGCGGCGCGGCACGCTGCGCCCGGCGTGAGGGGCGCTAGCCAGAGCTATCGCCCGCTGCTGCGGGCTGCTTGCTCTCGGACCTGGTCACGTTCTCCGACGAGCCCTCGCCCAGCTCCTCGTGGTCGTCGTCCTTGCCGGTGACCGACTGCTTGAACTCACGCATTCCCTTGCCCATCGAGCGCCCGAGGTCGGGCAGCCGCTTGGGGCCGAAGATGATGAGGACGATCACGAGAACGATGACGATCTCGAGCGGGCCGATGCCGAGTGGCATTGAGAACTCCTAGGTCGAAAGCCTGCAGCAATCGTAGCTGCCTTCGACTATTCCGCGGCTCGGCCTCCCGTGGATCAGCTTCGGTCGAAGTTCAGGTAGAAGCGGCTGGGGGTGGGCTCGGCCTGGCCCTGGTACTTCGAGCCCGTCTCGCGGCTTCCGTAGGGGCGCTCCACCGGGCCGTCCATGCGCATGAACGAGATCTGGCCGATGGGCATGCCGTGGTAGATCGTGATGGGGAGGTTCGCCACGTTCGACAGCTCCAGCGTGAGGTTGCCGGAGAAGCCGCTGTCGACGAAGCCCGCGGTGGAGTGGATGAGCAGGCCCAGCCGCCCGAGGGAGCTCTTGCCCTCCAGGCGGGCGACCAGGTCGTCGGGCAGGGTGACGCGCTCCAGGGTCTGCCCGAGCACGAACTCGCCGGGATGCAGGATGAACGGGTCGTCGCCGTTGACCTCGACCTTCTCGGTGAGGCCGTCCATCGGCTGGCGGACGTCGATGTAGGGGTAGCGGGCGTTGTGGAACACGCGGAAGCTGCGGTCCACCCGGACGTCCACCGAGGAGGGCTGCACGAGCTCGGGATCGAAGGGATCGACCACGATCCGGCCGCGCTCGATCTCCTCCCTGATGGTGCGATCGCTGAGAACCACCGCGCACGGAGTCTATGGGGCGCTCAAGTCGCTCAAGCTCGTGCCGATACGGGGTCTGGATGGAGGAAGAAACCCGTCATCAGGTCAAGAAGGTGGTGCTGCCGAGCGGCAAGACCATCGAGGTCGTGCTCTTCGCGGAGCGCCGGGAGCTCGAGCCGGCGGCGCACCCCCCCGCCGAGCCCGAGCAGGACCTGAGCGTCTGCGTCAGCTGCGGCTGCGGGATGGTCTTCCCCACCGACTGGGAGGAGGCGGGGCCCGAGAACTGGTCGGTGGTGCTCTGCTGCCCCAACTGCGAGCACGAGCGCTCGGGCGTCTTCGCCCAGCGCAACGTGGAGCACTTCGACGAGCAGTTGGAAGAGGGGGCCGACGCGCTGGCCCGCGACTACCGGCGACTGGTTCGCTCCAACTTGGCCGAGGAGATCGACCGCTTCGTCGCCGCCCTGCGCGTGGACGCGGTGCTGCCGCAGGACTTCTAGTGACCCTGAGTCGGAAGTTCGTGTTCAGCTAACGGGGTGGCTGTGTGTGGCTGGCGTTCGACGCCGACCGTAGCCGTGCCGGTGGCACGGCGAGGAGGCGGCGGGCGCCAGGCGCGCACAGACGCCGAGAGCTGCCGGCGAACTGACGACTCAGGTCACCAGGCCGGGCGGACGCCCTCAGGCGTAGCGCTCCACCACGCCGTCAGCCACCAGGTTCAGGGCAAGCCGGCGCGAGTCGGGCAGCTCCAGGCCGGTCAGGGCCGCCTTGGCCTCGGCCACGTGGTGCAGGGCCTCGGCGCGCACCTCGCCCAGGGCCCCCGAAGTGGCGATGTGATCGCAGACCGCCGCGGCCCGGGCGGGGCCGATCGCCGATTGGCGCAGGTCGAGGTCGGCCAGCTCGGGATCGCGCCCGCGGGCGATGATGAGGGGGAGGGTCACGGTCCCGTCGAGCAGATCGGCGCCGCGCGGCTTGCCCGTGCGCTCTTGGGGCCCCGAGACGTCCAACACGTCGTCGAGGAGCTGGAAGGCGAGGCCGATCCGCTCGCCGAAGCGCCCGAGCGCCTCGGCCGCGGCGGGCTCGCCCCCGAGCAGGGCACCCATGCGACACGCCGCCTCGAAGAGCGTGGCGGTCTTCAGCCGGCAGCGCTCGAGGTAGCGCTCGGGCGTCACGTCGGCCGACCAGGCGTCTGCGCGCTGCATCAGCTCGCCGCGCACCAGGCCGTCCGAGGCCTTCGAGAGCACCCGCACCGCCTCCGCGCTTCCGGTCGCGGTCAGCTCGGCAAAGGCCCGGGAGAACAGCAGGTCGCCGGTGGCGGTGGCGGCCTCCCGGCCGCCCACGCTGAACACGGTCGGCCGGCCACGGCGCAGCTCGGCGCGGTCGAGCACGTCGTCGTGGACGAGGGTGGCCATGTGCAACAGCTCCACCGCCACGCCGGCGGGCAGCGTCGGCGGGCCCTGCGCGGCGCAGAGAAACACCAACAGCGGGCGCAGTCGCTTGCCGCCCGCGGCCAGCGTGTCCCTCGCGTGGCCGGCCAGGCCGGCCCCGTGGGCCTCGGCCACCTCCGCCAGACGGCCCTCCGCGCGGTGCATCCAGCGGGAGAGCTCGGCGCCCCCGGCCTCGAGGACCGGAGCCAGCTCGGCCGCCGTGGTCAACGCGTGGCCTCCGCTGCGACGGTGCCGGAGTGCAGGGCGATGATCCCCCCGGCGGTGAGCACCCAGCGGACGTCCTCGAGGCCGCACGCCGCCAGCTCGCCGGCCAGGTCCTCGGGCCCCGGGAAGCGGCGGACCGAGCTGGGCAGGTAGCCGTAGGCCTCGGGGTCGCCGGCCAGGCGACCGAGGAGCGGCACGACACGCCCGAACCAGAGCCCGAAGAACCACGAGAGCGGCGGCCGCTGCGGCGTGGTGATCTCGAGCACCACCACCCGGCCGCCCGGTCGCACCACGCGCGCCATCTCGCGCAGGCCGCGGCCCAGGTCGTCGAAGTTGCGCGCGCCGAACCCCACCGTGGCCGCGGCGAACTCGTCGTCGCCGAACGGCAGCCGGAGTGCGTTGCCGGCCAGCCACGCGATCCCCGGGCTCTTCGCGTGAGCCAGGCTGAGCATCTCGTCCGAGAAGTCGAGCCCGGTGACCTCGGCCCCACGGCGCTCGAGCTCGATCGCCAGGTCCCCCGTGCCCGTGGCGACGTCGAGGGCCTTGGAGCCCGGGCCCACGCGCGCCAGGTCGGCTGCTCGCTCGCGCCAGCGGCGGTCCAGCCCCCCGGTCATCACCGAGTTCATCCGGTCATACACCCGGGCGATGCGGTCGAACATCACCCGCACCTGGCCCTCGGGGAGCGTCCCCGAGCTCATCGCCATGCGCCTACGGCTCGGACTTCAGCGAGGAGACGTAGTCGACGAGCTTCTCGAACTGCTCCGGGTTGCTGTCCTTCAGGGTCTGATAGCGCGGCATGGGCGCGGTGGGGTTGATCAGCGTCCGGGCGACCGCGTCGGGGCCCAGCCGGTCGCCGACGTTGGTCAGCGGCGGCCCCAGGGTGTTGCCGTTCTCGCCGATCTTGTGGCAGGCCAGACAGCCCGCCGAGGCCGTGACCTTCTTGCCCTCCTCGAACTGCGGGGAGGTGGCCAGCTCGATCTCCGTGGGCGCGCCGGCCAGCGCGCCGACCAGCGTGAGGTAGGCCATCGCGCCGATGGTGGCCACGGCGGCGACCATCGCGATCGGGCGGCGCAGCGGGTGGCGCTCCGGCCCACGGTCGATGAAGGGCAGGACCAGCAGCAGCAGCAGGCAGATGGTGGGAATGCCGAGCGTGGCCAGAAAGGTCAGCGACGGCGGCTTGACCACCCGCAGCAGCTCGAAGAGGAAGAAGAAGTACCACTCGGGCCGGGGCGTGTAGGTGGTCGTTGTCGGGTCGGCCTTCGGACCCAGCTCGGCGCCGAGGAAGAGGGCCATCACGATGGTGACCATCAGGACGATCACCGCCATCCAGCTGTCCTTGCCGACCGCGTAGGGGAAGAAGGGCTTCCCCTGGTTCTTCAGGATCGAGTACTCCCGGAGGTACTCCTCCTTCTCGCGGGCGTTCACCGGTGACGGGCCCGTCCGGGCATTAGATCGCCTCTTTGCTGATGCTCTTCTTCTCGGCCTTGATCCAGGGCGGGGCGGTGGTGCCGAGCTTGGCCACCAGGTACAGGTGCGCGCCGATCAAAGCCCCGATCAGGACAGGCAGGAGCAGCATGTGGATCGCATAGAAGCGCGAGAGCGTGGCCGCGCCGAACTCGGCTCCGCCGCGCAGGAAGTCAGCGATGTAGGGACCCATGACCGGGGACGACGCGTTGATGTTCACGCCCACCACCGTGGCCCAAAAGGACCGCTGGTCGAAGGGCAGCAGGTAGCCGGTGAAGCCCATGGCAAGGGTCAGCACCAGGAGCACAACGCCGATCACCCAGTTGATCTCGCGGGGGTACTTGTAGGCGCCGAAGACGAACACGCGCCCCATGTGCAGGAAGATGAGGATGATCATCACCGTGGAGCCCCAGCGGTGCATCCCGCGCACGAGCTCGCCGAGGAAGACCTCGTTGGTGATGTGGGAGACGGAGTTGTACGCCCGTGACGCGTCGGGCGTGTAGTACATGGCCAGGAAGATGCCGGTCACCGACTGCGAGACGAAGGCGAACATCGTGGCCGAGCCCAGCGTGTAGTACCAGGTGTTGCCCCTGGGGGTCTTGCGGTAGAGGAAGCCGCGCAGGAAGGGGCTCATTCCCGTGCGTTCGTCCAGGTAGCCGACGACCGTCGCGGTGCGCTCGACCGCGGCCTCCTTGGCCTTGTCGACCTTCTTGGGCTCGGGCGCGGTGGTGGTCGAGCCGTTGCCGTCGCCTCCTCCGTTTCGGCCCGGCCGGTGGCCGTCGCCGTCGTGCGGCGGGGTGGGGCGCAGGAACTTCGGGAGCGGCGGTGAGGGAAGCTTCACGTGGTCGGCCTCCCGGGGTAGAGATACTGCCAGAGCCCGTCAAGGTGTTGCGAGGGGTCGCGTGGGTGCGGGAAGCGCTCGAGCTTGTTGTTCAGGGAGAAGCGGTCGCCGATCTCCACCCGCCCGCTGCGGACGCGGTTGTAGAAGCGGTCCAGCGGGCGCACCGGCGGGCCGCCGCCGACGGCGCCCTGGTCGTCGTAGATGCCGCCGTGGCAGGGGCACACGAATTTCTTGGAGGCCTGGATGTAGCGCACCGGGCAGCCGAGGTGCGCACAGCGGGTCGAGATCGCCACCATCGGCAGTGGCTCGATGCCGGGCTTGTCGCTCGGGCTCTTGTCGTCGGGCAGCGCCTTGCGCACGTAGATGGTGGTCTTGCCCGACTCGCCGATCTCGGCCACGAGGTTGATCACCCGCGACACGTAGGTCTCGGTGCTGAAGTCCGAGACCGGGCCCACGTCCTGCCAGACCTCGGGCTCCTGGTCCTCGAGCAGCGGGCCCACCGCGAAGCCGAGGGCCGGCAGTCCGAAGGCGGCGGTGGCTATGCCCCCGGCGGCCAGTGCCCCGCCGGTCATCAGGCCCCGACGGGTGACCGTCTCGCCCTCGAACGCGCCCGCCGCACCGCGATCGACGGTGTACCGCGACTTCTTCTCATTGCGCTCAGGGGGGGTATCGGCCACGGACTCAGTTGGGATTGTGGCGGTCGGTTGATCGCCGGGTCAACAAGGATACGAGCGTTACAAGCTCGGGGGCCTAGCGGAGGAGCGCGGGCCGCGCGTTGGTCGGCCGAGCACCGCTCGCTCGGTTCGTCTCAGGCCGATCATGCCAACCGCTCTTCCGACGCCGCCCAGGCCCGCTCGGCGGTGACCGGCTCGCCTTCCGCCTGGGCGCGCGCGCAGGCGGTGATCAGGTCCGCCAGCTCGGCGACCGCCTCCAGGTCCCCGGCCTCGGCCAGCCGCCCCAGGCCCAGGGCGTAGAGCGCGTCCCCGCCGAGCAGGCGCAGGTCGTCGTCGAGGTCCTCGAAGGCCCGCGGCGAGCCGTAGTGCAGCTCGTAGCCCTCCCGCACGGCCTCGAGGACGAAGGCTCGAGTGTGATCGGTCACACTCGCGAACCGCCCCGGCCCCGGATCGGGGACGGCGTGCTCGGCCAGAGCGGGATCGACCACCTCCGCCAGCTCTCTCAGCGCACTCACCCCGCGAAGGCCTCGGCGGCGGCCTCGAGCGTGCGGTCGACGTGGTGATCGGTGTGGGCCAGCGACGGAAACCAGGCTTCGAACTGCGAGGGCGGCGGGTAGACGCCCTGCTCGAGCAGGGCCCGGCAGAAGGCGGAGTGGGCCGTGCGGTCGCAGCTCTGGGCGTCCTCGAAGCTCCGGACCGGCCGCTCGGAGAAGAAGACCGTGAGGAGGCCCGTGGTCCAGGGCACCTGCACGGGCACGCCCGCCTGGGCGGCTGCGCTCTCCAGGCCCTCGGCCAGGCGGCGCGTGATGGCGGTGAGCCGCTCGTAGGCGCCCGCGTCGAGCAGGCGCAGGGTGGCCAGACCGGCGGCCGTGGCCAGCGGGTTGCCCGAAAGCGTGCCGGCC
The DNA here is from genome assembly GCA_030860365.1 of Actinomycetota bacterium. GTDB lineage: Bacteria > Actinomycetota > Thermoleophilia > Solirubrobacterales > Thermoleophilaceae > JACCZR01. The sequence continues at coordinate 12,632 of JALZII010000078.1, read as the reverse complement.
TGGTAGACGTCGCCCGCCGGCGCCACCCGGCACATCAGCTCGCGGGGGCCCGCATAGGCGGCGGCGGGCAGGCCCCCGCCGATCACCTTCCCGAGCACGGTCAGGTCGGGCGTCACGCCCTCGCGCTCCTGGGCCCCGCCACGCGCGACCCGGAAGCCCGAGATCACCTCGTCGAAGACCAGGAGGGCGCCCGTGCGGTCGGCGACCTGCCGCAGGTGGTCCAGGAAGCCCTCGGCCGGCTCGACCAGGCCCATGTTCGCCGGACAGGGCTCGGCGAGGATCGCCGCCGGCTCGTGCTCGGCCGCGGCCCTGTCCACCGCCTCGGCGTCGTTCCAGGGCACGACGATCGTGTCGGCGGTGACCGCCTCGGGCACCCCGGGGCTGCCCGGGATCCCCTGGGTGGCGAGGCCGGAGCCCGCCTCGGCCAGGAGGGCATCGGAGTGGCCGTGGTAGGCGCCGGCGAACTTGAGCAGGCGCGTGCGCCCGCTGGCCGCTCGGGCCAGGCGCACCGCACCCATGGCGGCCTCGGTGCCAGAGGAGACCATGCGGACCATCTCGGCGCTCGGGACGCGCTCGGCCACCTCTGCCGCCAGCTCCACCTCCGCCTCGGTGGGCGCGCCGAAGCTCGTGCCCTTCTGCGCGGCCTGGGTGACCGCCTCGACCACCGCGGGGTGCGCGTGGCCGGCCACCAGTGGGCCCCACGACATCACCCAGTCGACGTAGCGGTTGCCGTCGACGTCCGTGAGCTCGGCGCCCTCGCCACTCGCCGCGAACAGCGGGTCGCGGCCGATCGAGCCCATGGCCCGCACCGGCGAGTTGACCCCCCCGGGAAGGAGGCCGGTCGCGCGGGCGTACAGCTCCGCGGAGCGGTCCTCTCTGCGGCTGGGGGGGGTCCCCACCTGAGGAAGGCCGGTGGGGACTAGGCGTACTGCGCTTCCCATTCTCTGTGGGCGTCGGTGAAGTAGAGGAGGCGGACCTTCTTGAACTCGGTCGAGGAGTAGAGCGTCCGGCGCTCGTGGATGCCGCTGAACTCGGCGATCGAGTCGAGGATCGCGTCGCACTCGTCCTTTGAGCGCCCGTGGGCCATGGTGAACACCGAGTAGGGCCAGTCCTCGTAGGTCGGGCGCTGGTAGCAGTGGGAGATGCCGCGGAAGGAGGCCATCTGCGGCGCCAGCTCCATGATCTGCTGCTCGGGGATCTTCCACACCCCCATGCCGTTGGCCGAGAAGCCGGCGCGGCGGTGAAAGAGGATCGCCGCCACGCGGCGAAGCGCCTTGCGCTCCTTCATCGACTCCAGGTGGCCGAGCAGCTCCGGCACGCTGACGCCGATCTCGGCCGCCGCCGGCACATAGGGCTCGGGGACCACCGGCATGTCTCCCTGCAGCGCGCGGATGACCGCGTAGTCCATGTCGGAGAGCTCGATCGGGTCGGGCTCCTTGGGGTCCTCGGCTACCCCGGCGCTGGCCAGCGCCTTCGTGTCGCCCTCCATCTCGAGGTCCATGCGGATCTTGAACAGCTTCAGAGTCGGCAGCTGGCGCACCGACTCCGCGCCGGTGAGCTCCTGCAGGACCTCGAGCGTGCCCTCGAGGCCGAGCCTCGACCCAGGCTCGGTCGCGAGGGTGAACCACATGTTGAAGTCGTGGTCGCGCAGGTAGTTGTGGGACACGCCGGGGTGGGAGTTCACGATCTTGGCCGCCCGGTGGGGGTTCTCGGCGTCCACCTTCGCCGCCACGAGCATCGAGCTGTAGCCGAGCACCCGCGTGTCGAAGATCGGGGTGACCTGGCGGATGATCCGGTCGTCGAGCAGGCTCTGGGTGCGGGCGAGAACCTCGCCCTCGCCGATCCCGGCCAGCTCGGCCACGCGCGCGAAGGGGCGGGGCTCGAGCGCGAAGCGGCCCTGGAGCAGGTTGAGCAGCTGGCGGTCGGTGTCGTCCAGCGGGACGGCCGAGCCGCCCGCGCGCGAGCGGACCTTGGGGCTGGGCGCTACTGAAGCCACTCTGCCGCCTCCTTGGCGTGGTATGTGATGACTACGTCGGCGCCGGCGCGGCGGATTGCGGTCAGCCCCTCGAGCACAGCCGCCCGCTCGTCGAGGTAGCCAGCCGCGGCGGCGGCCTTGACCATTGCGTACTCCCCGCTCACGTTGTAGGCGGCCACCGGCACGCGCGTCGCGTCCTTGACGCGGCGGATCACGTCGAGGTAGGGCAACGCGGGCTTCACCATGACCATGTCGGCTCCCTCGTCGACGTCGAGCAGCGCCTCGCGCACGGCCTCGTCGGCGTTGGCGGGGTCCATCTGGTAGGTGCGCCGGTCGCCGAAGGCAGGCGCCGAGCCGGCCGCGTCACGGAACGGCCCGTAGAAGGCGGAGGCGAACTTGGCCGAGTAGGCCACGATCGGCACTTCCTTGCCGCCCTCGGCGTCCAGCTGGGACCGAAGCGCTCCCACGCGGCCGTCCATCATGTCGCTGGGCGCCACGGCGTCTGCGCCCGAGTGGGCGTGGGAGATGGCCGTCTTGGCCAGCAGCTCGAGCGAGACGTCGTTGTCCACCGCACCGTCGGTGCGCACCACCCCACAGTGGCCGTGGCTCGTGTAGGCGCACAGGCACACATCGGTGATCACCACCAACTCAGGGTGAGCCTCCTTGATCGCCCGGACCGCGAGCTGAACCACGCCCTCGTCGTCGTAGGCGCCCGAGGCCTTCTCGTCCTTTTCGGCCGGAACCCCGAACAAGAGGACGGCGGGAACGCCGAGCGCGTGGGCGGTGCCGGCCTCCTGCACCGCGTTCGAGATCGAGAGGCGCTCGACTCCGGGCATCGCCTCGATCGGGGTCCGGCTGTCCTCGCCCAGCTGCACGAACAGGGGCTGGACGAGGTGAGCGGGGGTGAGCTCGGTCTCGCGAACCATCGCACGCAGCAGGCCGGTCTGACGCAGCCGGCGCATGCGGGTCGCGGGGAAGCCCATCGGCCGTCCAGTGTAGGCCGCCTTGGCAGCCGCCTCGGGCCCGTCCGGCCAAGCCGAGCGGCGCCGACAGGTCAGGCGAAGCGCCTCAGGCCCAGCCGCGCCAGCAGTCCGAAGGCGAGCGTCAGCACGACCAGGTGAGCCAGTGGGCCCGCCAGGCTGCCCGAGCCGTTGAGCGCCGCGTCCATCGCGCTCAGGCTGGGGCGGAAGGGAAAGGCCGCCGAGACTCCCCGGATCGCGTCGTAGAGAACCGGGGCCACCGCCCCCGAGGGCACGAGTGCGAGGAAGGCGAGCGGCAGGCCGAGCATGAAGGCCAGCAGCGACGCCGCGCGCACCTCGCGAGCGAGCGCGCCGATCGCCAGGCCCAGCGCCGCGAAGCCCAGGGCGCCGAAAGCCGCCGCCAGGGCCCACAGCGGGGCCCTTCCCCAGTCGAGCTCCACGAACAGCCCCAGGCCCGCCAGCATCACCAGCACCACGACCAGCGAGCACACTGCCGCCAGCACCGCTTTCCCGGCCAGCAGCGCCGCCGGCGACACCAAGCCGCGCACCAGCCGGCTGAACGCGTTCTCCTCGCGCTCGCTGGCCAGCGCTCCGGCCGCGAGCAGCACGGTGATGAACATCAGCGTGACGGTCACCGCCAGGGCGATCGCGAACGAGCTCAGCGAGGTCGAGCCCCCGTTCACCACCTTCGAGCGCACCTTGATCGGCTCGCCCACCGCCGCCAGCACCTCGTCGGAGAAGGTCAGGTTCTCCTGCGCAAGGCCGGCGAAGCGGATCACCTCGTCAACTCGTGCGCGGAGCGGGCCGGCGGGAAGGTCAGAGCGAACCTCGCGCAGGATCCGGGCTGAGCGCTGCAGCCCAAGCACGTCGATCTCTTCGCCCAGGAAGCGGTATCTCCCACCGCTCCCGATCAGCCCGAGCAGCGAAACCGCCTCGCCGGCGATGCGCCGCGTCAGCGCCGCGTTGGCCGTCTGCACCTGTGAGCGCACCGTGTTCTCCACGTACTGGCGCTTGGCCGGATCCTCGGCGTTGTAGAAGACCTCGATGGTTCCCGAAGAGATCCCGGTCCGCAGCTTTCGCGTGATGTCCTCGGGGATGACGATCGCGCCCAGGACGTCGCCCGCCCGCACCAGCCGGACGGCCTCTTCGCGACTGCGCACCCGCACCGGGTCGATCGCCTTGAACAGGACGTCGGCTTGGTCGGACAGGTTGATGCTCGTGCCTCCCAGGTCGAAGCGGTTCTCGCTGCGGGGCACCCCGTTGTAGAAGGCGACCTCGGGCTTGTCGGGACCGCGCGAGAGGGCGAAGCCGATCAGCACGGCCACGATCACCGGGTACAGCACGAGCAGCGCCACCAGGAGCGGCGAGCGCCTGAGCACGCGGAGGTCCTTGATCAAGAGCCAGAGCATCCGGGCGCCTTAGATCACCGACATGCGCGCGGCGGGTAACTGGTAGTGACGAGATGGCCGAGCATGGATGCGAGGACAGATCGTCAGGGGAGATGGCCGAGCATGGATGCGAGGACAGATCGTCAGTGTCCCCGCTGGTGCAAGAAGGCCACGAAGGCCGACTCGAAGTCATCGAAAGCTCCGGTGCTCGCCCGAGATCGATCGGTCCGGTGCTCGCCCGACCAACGCTCGGGCTGCGCTCCTCCCGCGACGCCCGGGCTGCGCTCCTCGCCGGGGGCCGCCGATGCTTCGCCCACCGTGTCCTCCAGCGCGCGCGGCGTGCCCGCGAACAGCAGCTCGCCGTCGGCCAGCACCACCACCTGGTCGGCGTGGCGCTCGGCCTCCTGGACGTCGTGGGTCGAGTAGAGGACCGTGGTGCCCTCGTCGGCGAGGGCGAGGATGAACTCCCACAGGCGAGCGCGCTGGCGCGGATCGAGTGAGGCGCTGGGCTCGTCGAGGAGGAGGACCTCGGGCTCGCCCAGCAGGCCCACCGCGATGTTCACCCGCTGGCGGTTGCCGCCCGAGAGCTTGGCCACCTGGTCCCCCGCACGGTCGCGCAGCCCCGTGAGGTCGAGCATCCGCTGCACCGTGGCCGGCCGGTCGACCGCTCGCTCGAGGCGCGCGAAGAGCTCGAGGTTCTCCTCCACCGTGAGCTTCCCGTAGACCGCTGCCTGTTGAGGCACCCAGCCGACCTCCCTGGGCGCGCGTGAGATGTAGCCCTCGTCCGCACGCTGGATGCCGGCCAGGATGGAGAGCAGCGTGGTCTTGCCCGCGCCGTTGGGGCCGATCACCGCCACGAGCTCACCGCGGCCGGCCTCGAACGACACGCCGCGAAGCGCCTCCCTGACGCCGAACCGCTTGACGAGGCCCTCGGCGGCGAGCACCGCCTGGGTGCCCGCGGGGGCAGCGCGCGAGGCGGTCCGCTCCATCTCACCTCAGGTTGGCAGACTGCCCGCGGTGAAGCTCCTCTTCGTGGGCGACGTCGTGGGCGGAATCGGACGTCGCACCCTCGCCGGCCTGCTGCCCACGCTGCGCGAAGAGCATCGGCCGGACTTCGTGGTCGTCAACGGCGAGAACGCCGCGGGCGGCGTGGGCATCACCGAGAAGATCGCTCGCGAGCTGCTCCACGCAGGCGTGGACGTGATCACCCTCGGCAACCACGCCTACCGCCACAAGGACGTCTTCGGCTACCTCGACTCCGAGGCGCCCATCGTCCGGCCGGCCAACTTCCCGCGCGCCGCTCCCGGCCGCGGGCACCTGGTGGTGGAGCGCGAGGGCCTGCGGCTCGCCGTGGTCAACCTGTCCGGGCTCGTGTTCGTGGAGGCCGCCCGCTCGCCGTTCGCCGAGGCCGACTCCATCCTCGCCGAGCTGCGCGGGCGGGCCGACCACGTGCTGGTGGACTTTCACGCCGAGGCCACGAGCGAGAAGGTGGCGATGGGCTGGCACCTCGACGGGCGCGTGACCGCGTGCGTGGGCACCCACACCCACGTGCCCACCGCGGACGCGCGGGTGCTTCCCGAGGGCACCGCCTACGTGACCGACGTCGGCATGACCGGTCCCCGCGGCGGCGTGATCGGGGTCCGGCGAGAGCAGGCGCTCAAGCGCTTCCTGACCATGGTGCCCACCCCCTTCGAGACCGCCGACGAGGACCCGTGGCTGAACGCGGTGATGATCGAGGCCGGCGACGACGGGCGGGCGCTGTCGATCGAGCAGCTGCTGAGGCCCGCCGCGTGACCTTCGACGCCTTCGACATCGACCTGCACGGCCACCCCATGGTCTACCGCCGGACAGGGAGCGGGCCCCCGGTGGTCCTGGTGCACGGGATGGTCAACTCCTCCCGCCACTGGGAGAAGGTCGCGCTGGCGCTGGCCGACCGTTACACCGTGATAGCCCCCGACCTGATCGGTCACGGCGACTCGGCCGGGCCGCGCGGGGACTACTCGCTGGGCGCGCACGCCTCGCGCATCCGCGACCTGCTGACCGCGATCGGCGTGGACAGCGCCACGTTGGTGGGCCACTCCTACGGAGGCGGCGTCGCGATGCAGTTCTTCTGGCAGTTCCCCCAGCGCACCGAGCGCCTGGCGCTGATCTCGAGTGGCGGGCTGGGGCCCGAGGTGAGCCCGGCGCTGCGCAGCGCGGCGCTGCCGGGAGCCTCGGCGCTGCTCTCGCTGGTGGCCCATCGCCGCCTGGTCGCGGCTTTGGCCGCGGGGGGTGACCGGCTGCGCGAGCGCGGCGCCGGCGCGGGCGTGTACCTGCAGGCGCTTTCGCGCGCGATGCACCCGCTCACGAGTCCCGGCGCGCGTCATGCCTTCCTTCAGACCCTGAGGTCGGTGATCGACGGACACGGCCAGCGCGTGGCCGCCAACGACCGCCTCTACCTGCTCGGCCACGCCCCCACCCCCACGCTCATCGTCTGGGGCGGGCGCGACAACACGATCCCGATCGCTCACGGGCGCGCCGCCCACCAGGCCGTCCCCTCCAGCCGCTTCGAGGTGCTGGACCGCGCCGCCCACTTCCCTCACCTCGAGGACCCCGCGGGGCTGGCCAGGGTGCTCGCGGGCTTCTTCGAGACCACCGAGGGCGCCCCAATACCCGACTCCGACTGGGGACAGGTGATCGGCGGGCGCAGCGCGCCGAAGAAGGCCACCAGGGCCAGTGGGGCAAACCAGACAACGTAGAGGTAGAACCAGTGCGTCGCGGCCATCTCGACGGCCACGAGCACCGCGGCGCCCAGGGCGGCCACCTGCACGGGCGTCCGGCGACGGGGCACGAAGAACACGGCCAGCGCGAGGGCCGCCGCGCCGACCTTCACCGCCGTCTGGATGGGAGCGAGCGAGGGCTCGAGCCCCCACGGGCTGAAGGGCGAGGGGCGGCCCGTCTGGTAGCCCAGCGTGCGGTCGTAGAGCTCGCGCAGGCCGCCGTCGGGCACGAAGGGCAGGGTGGTGAGGGCGATCACGGCGAGCAACGCCAACACGAACGGAAGCAGACGCCGCAGCCGGTTCTCACCCGTCCCCGCCGCCATGAGTGGGGCCAGGGCCAGCGGGGCGAACTTCGCCGCCGCCCCCAGGCCCACCGCCGCCCCGCGGGCCAGCGCCGAGGCCCGGGGCCGCCGGGGGCCCAGAGTCAGGCCGAGGAGCGCGGCGACCACGAGCAGCGACACCAGCGCGTCGTTGGCGTTGGACTGCAGGGCGAAGATTGCGTAGGGGAAGCTGGCCCACGCCCACGCCAGCGCCAGGCCGAGCGTGCGGCCCTCTTCTCCGGACCGCAGGCGGCGGCCCAGCGCCAGCAGGCCGCCCAGGGTCAGCAGGTCGAACGCGATCGCGGCCGCGTGGGCGGCGGGCAGGTCGTCCCAGCCGCCGCTCCAGGGCAGGAGCTGCTCGAAGGGCAGGTAGGCGAGGTAGTTGACCGGTCCGTAGGTGTCCCCCCGGTCCACGGCCTCCGAGAAGCCCGGCCCGTACAGCGGGTCGCCGTCGGCGATCCGGTCGGCGCCGATCACGCCGGCGTAGCCCACGTCGATCACCTGCGCGTCGACCACGTTGAGGCCGATCCGGAAGGCGACGAGAAAGACCAGGCCGATCGCCAGCCAGCTGCGGGGCGCCAGCGGGACGAGTGGCTGGCGGCGCTCGCGGCCGCGAAAGCCCGCGAGGGCGAGGCGGGCGAGCAGGTAGACGAGCACGGACGCCACGAGCGGGCCCGAGGCCCCGATCTCGCCGCGGTTGAAGAAGTAGTGCGAGGCGCTGAAGGCCAGCAGCACCAACAGGTCGAGGTGCAGGAGCCGGAAGGGCCTTCGCGGATCGAGGAAGGGCGCGAGGAACAGCACGCACAGCCCGATCCACAGCCAGGGCGCATTCAGGGTGCGCCCGAACTGGCCCTCGTAGCCGCGGGCCATCGTCCAGGCCACCTGGTGGCCGCCCCACTGCTCGACGATCGCGCCGCTGCGATCGTCTACCTGCACCTGCACGATCTCGTCACCGCGTTCGAACCAGCTCACCTGCCAGCGCCCGGGTCCTTTCGTGTAGCCGGTGGGCTTCAGGCGCCGCCCGTGGGACCGGGCCTCTCGCACCAGCCGCGCCCGTCCGGCGACCCGCGTCGCGCCGTTGGCGCTCAGGCTGTACCCGCGCGGGGCGACCGTCTGAGAGGGGGGCAGCTTGGGATCGCCGGCAGCGGCGCCGGCCGGCGCGAGGAGCGCCAGCAGTGCGAGGAGGACGATGAGCCGGGCGACAGCGGGGCCGCGCGGTGCGCGAGGAGCCCAGCCCGAGCGTTGGGCGGACGCTCGACCTAGCCGAGCGCGAAGCTCCACATCTTGTTTCCGACGAAGTTCAGGGGAGTGGCCGCCACTACCGAGATGGCCTGAGCGGGCACCTCGGAGAGTCCGAAGCCGCTGACCAGCACCTCGAGCAGGGCGGCCGCGACCAGGAACGCGCCCACGCTCACCGCGAAGAAGCGGGCGGCCTGGAAGCCGGCGCGGCCCTCGCGGGCGGCGAAGGTCCAGTGGCGGTTCCACAGGAAGTTGTTGGTGACCGCCACCGCAAAGGCCAGCGTCGCCGCGATCAGGTGGTGCAGACCGCCCACCTCCACCGCCAGGGTGAACACCGCCAGGTTCACCACGTAGCCCGAAGCGCCGACGGCGCAGAACTTCACCAGCTGCACCCAGTTGTGCTGGCGCCGAAGCCCCTGACGCACCCTCGTGTGAGCGCGAGGCGAGCGGGCGGCGACCGCCGCTTCGGTCTCGTCCGCCATTGCCTACGAGGGTACCCCGAAGTGGTCGAGGATCATGGGCGTTACGTCGCGCAGGGACCAGTCTCTGCGGTTCTCGGCGGAGTCCGGACCGACCCCGCACATGATCAGCACTCCCTCCGAGTCGTCGGCGTGCAGGGAGCCGTGGCTGCCCCCGGGCACGTGGTCTGCCCCGCCCCAGTCCACGAACTCGTAGCCGGGCTTCGCGGACAACAGGGCGTCGCCCGACTGCACGCAGCTGAGCGCCGACCACAGGCGCCCCAGGGGGTCGGGGTACGTGCCGCTTCGCACCCGGCCGTCGTCGGTCCGCAGGTTCAGCGCCGCGGTCGAGCCCTCGACGCTCCAGGTCCCTCCACGACCGTCCGCGAGGTCCCCGCCGGGGGCGAAGCGCAGCTCACCCTTCGACGAGCGCAGCGCCGCCTCACCGTCGAGGCGCCAGCTCACCAGGTCGATGCCGTCGACCCCGCTCAGGTCCTCCACCAGGTCGGCTGTGATCTGCTCGCGCGAGTCGGGGTCCAGCGCGTAGACCATGGCCGAGCGCGCTGCGGGGCAGATCGCCACCTCGGCCTCGTCCGGGGCGACGTCGGCGGGGGCGAGCAGGCGCCAGGGCGACAGCACGTCGGCCAGGTTCACGCGGGCCTCGACGGGAGTCTGCGAGTGGTCGGACATGACCACGACGGCGTGGTCGGACAGGAACTCGTCGGGACCGCCGGCGGGCTCCATGAGCTGCTCCAGCGCGCGGTCGGCCCCGGCGATCGACTGCACCGACTCGGCGGGCCCGTAGCGGTGCGAGAACGTGTCGTTGTCGGGCAGCGAGAAGAGCAGGAAGTCGAAGAGGTCGTTCTCGACGAGGTGCGCGCCTACGCAGGCGCTGTGGCGGTCGCGCTGCCCGGGCATCCCCAGCGAGGCGTTGCAGCCGGTGTCGCGCGAGTCGAAGAGGTCGGCGTAGAAGAGCTCGTCGGGCCCCCACACCGGATGACGGAACTGGGCGGCCTCGGCCACGCGACGATACATCGAGGCCCCGCTGGGCTCGTGGCGATGACGGCCACGGTAGATGAGGTAGGTGGTGCCCGCGGTTCGCAGGCCCGCGTCGTCGAGGTGCTCGAACACCGTCCTGGTCCCACGCGCGAGGTGGGCCATGTTCATGTTGTAGACGGTGTCGAACAGGGAGCGAAAGACGCCGTGCGCCCTGGTCGCGGGGAACGACGAGCCGTACTCCACGTAGCGCTCCTCGCCGCGGTGGTACCAGTTCATCGAGGGGATGCGATGCTCGTCGGGCCCCACCCCGGTGGAGATGGTGGCAGCCGCGACAGGGGTGACCGACGGGTAGGTGGAGACGCAGTCGCGCACGTAGGTGCCCTGCTCGAGGAGCTTGGCGAGCGTCGGGGCGAGCCCTGCGGCCACGGCCCGGTCGAGCTGCTCGGGCTTCAGCGAGTCGATGACCGCCAGGACGAGCTTCTTCGCCACAGTCGCCCTAGGGTAGGAGCGCTCGCCGGCTGCTCACCTCAGGATTCGGAGCCCGGCGTACTTGCGCTCGCCATCGCGGCGTCCGCGGACCAGGAGCACGGCGAGGGCGACCAAGCCCAGAAAGGCCACGGGCGGGACGAAGATGGAGATCGCGGCCAACGCCAGCGCCGCGGCGTCCGCGTAGGCGTTCAGGAGACCGGCGGCGCCTTCGTCGAGACGAGCACGGGCGCCCTCGAGCAGGCCCCCCACCGCCGCGAAGCCCAGGGCGGCGGCGGCGGCTCCCCCGACCAGCCCCGGCCATGAGACGGTGCCCCCCTCGGCCAGCGAGCCTGCGAACAGCATGGCGCCGAGGACGACGCCGAGCCCAGCGAGCCCCAAGCGCAGCGAGCGACGGTCAACACCCGAACGTTCGGCCCCGTACGAGAGGATCGCCAGCAGCAGGATCACCAGCAGGAAGCCGGGCGACTCGAGGAAGCGCCAGTCCGACCCGTCGAAGTCGATAAAGATGTCGCCCCGGGCGAGCGCTCCGGCCAGCAGGGGGGGCAGAAAGGGACGGACGCCGGTGGCCGAGGCCAGCCCCGCCCCCTGTCCGATGTCGAGCGCGAGGCTCACGAGTGGTCTGCCTCGGGGGCCACGAGGGCTACGCTAGAGGCAGCCGAGCGCTCCTGCGCCCCAGGCAGCTGGACCCACCCTCATGGCAAACCCGCCGCCTCGATCCACCTCCCGCGAGCTCGAGCGCTACGCGGCTCTGTTCGCCTCGCGCACGCGCGTGATGACCTCCTCCGCCATGCGCGACCTGATGGCGATCACCGCTCGCCCGGAGGTCATCTCGCTGGCGGGAGGGCTGCCGGACACCTCCACCTTCCCGCCCGAGACCTTCGCGGCTGTGACCAGCCGGATCGCCGCCGAGTCCTGCGCTCGCGCCCTGCAGTACGGACCGACCGAGGGGCTCGAGGAGACCAAGGCCTGCATCGCCGAGGTGATGGCGGCCGAGGGGATGCGCGTGGACCCCGAGGACGTGATGGTCACCACCGGCGGCCAGCAGGTGATCGACCTGGTCTGCAAGACGCTGATCGACCCCGGTGACGTGATCATCGCCGAGGGGCCCACCTACCCGGGCGCCGTGCCCACCTTCTCGGCCTACCAGGCCGACGTGGTGCAGATCGACATGGACGCCGAGGGGATGCGCGTGGATCTCCTCGAGGAGACCCTCGACCGCCTGGACCGAGAGGGGCGTCGCCCGAAGTTCGTCTACACCGTGCCGAGCTTCCAGAACCCCGCCGGCGTCACCCTCTCCGGCGCCCGGCGCGGACGGCTGGTCGAGGTGGCGCACGACCGCGAGCTGCTGATCCTCGAGGACAACCCCTACGGGCTCCTGCGCTACGAGGGTGAGGCGCTGCCCACGCTCTACTCGCTCGACGGAGGCGGCCTTGCGCAAACGCCCGGCTCGGGCGGCGGCGCAGCCCCCTTCGTGATGTACCTCGGCACGTTCTCGAAGATCCTCTCGCCCGGAATCCGCCTGGGGTGGGTCGTGGCCCCGCCGCCCGTGCTGGAGAAGATCAAGGTGGGCAAGCAGGCAGCCGACCTGTGCACGTCGACGCTTTCCCAGCTGATGGTGCAGGCCTACTTCGAGCAGGGCCACTGGGGCGAGTACGTCGACTCGCTGACCGAGCTCTACCGCCGCCGCCGCGACACCATGCTGGACGCGCTGGCTGACCACTTTCCGCCCCAGGCGGAGTGGACCCGCCCGGGTGGCGGGCTGTTCATCTGGGCCACGCTGCCCGACTTCATCGACACCACGGACCTGCTCGCTCGCGCGCTGCGCGAGAACGTGGCGTTCGTGCCCGGCAGCGCGGCGTACCTCGACGGGCGCGGCCATTCGTCGATGCGGCTGAACTTCTCCGGCTCCAACGAGGACGAGATCCGCGAAGGCGTCCGCCGGGTGGGTCAGGTGATCGAGGAGCAGGTCGCCCTGTTCGGCACGCTCACGGGCACGGCGCAGGCACCCGCCGCGCGGCCCGAGCC